>CALJDB010000108.1 GCA_938023775.1 uncultured Clostridia bacterium | reverse complement strand
ATTTGAAGTCCTGACCATAGGTCGCGTTCACCGTATTCAGCAGCTCCGTGCCGTCCGCGTTATAGAAATTGACTGTGTATGTGATCGGGTCCCACAGCGCGGATAGCTGGGTGCACTTCAGGAGCACGTCGTAATTGAACGGAATGTATGGCTTGAGATAGTTTGTGGGTTTGCCTTCCGCGTCATATAGCTTTTCTATGTTGCTTGTGTTAGAGAAATAGCCGCGGAACGTAAGTCGGAACCTGCAGAACGGTCGTTTCCGTCGTGCCAAACACGACATTTGCACTAAAAACTTGTCCGGTACCGTTGTTCTTGTGCACCGTAAAGGTGTGATACGCCACCGGGGGCTTGAGAGTCTCCGGATCAGCCACGCCGTTGGCGCCGTTGACCTTCGCGGTGCTTGCAACTCGGTAGCTGTCGGTGTTTGCCCTTGCTTCCGCGCCCGCGCCGCCGCCCGCGCCGCCGGTGCCGCCGTTACCAAGCTCAACGCGCTTGCCAAAGGTATTATGACCTTTGTTAAACAGTCCGAATGTCCCGCTTCTGGGAGAGGTCCCGCTGCCGCCGTTCGAGCTGCCGCCGCTGCCGTCACGACCAACCTCCAGCGGACCGCTTCCATACGCAGTTACTGCCTTGGGTGGTTCGTTGTTGGAATCATTTTTGTCGGTACCGGAGACACCGCCGCCGCCGCCGGCACCGCCGCCACCGCCGCCGGTACCACCGGTGCCGATCGCTGCGCCGTCACCACCGGCGCCGCCGCCGCCGCCAGCGCCGCCGGCGCCTATGCAGAAGGTGGTCCAGTTTGCGTCCTTCAAATTCATTCGTACAAGACAGCCAATGTGGTGTTCGCGATCCGACTTTTGCGGCATTTTTGAGCCTGACACGGCTGTAAATGTTATGTCTTGGACGGTATTAACCGACGTCCCGGCGCCACCTTGACTGCCGCCTTGTCCGCCCGTCGCTGTCACGCTTACATCGCCAACAATATAGAGAGACCCGACGTCCTGCGCTGCAACGGAACCGTCGTCGCCATTCTTGCCGGCTTTAGCATTGCGGCTGTCGATGAGATCACCGAGATTTTTCGAGTGTTTATTTCCGCGGATGAATTGGGAGCCGCCTGCGCCTTCGCCGCTTTTTTGGAGCTCAGGGTCGTTCTGACCGCCGGCGCCACCAGCGCCGCCGTCAGTTCCGATCGCAGCGCCGCCGCCGCCTGCGCCATGTCCACCGTTGCCGCCAGCGCCGCCTGTAAACAGTACCGTGTGAATGCTGTTATATCCCTTGTTGCTGTCATCATTGCCATCGCTGCCCAAGTCGAATCTGGCTTCGCCGGCCGTGCCCTCATCACCTCTTGCGGCAGACGCACCGTCGCCGCCGGTCACGACCAGCTTGCCCTGTCCGGTGATCGTCAGCGTGGAGGTCGAGGGCAGAAGGATACCCGCCTTGCCGCCCTTGCCATTATGAACGGAGTCGCCACCCTCTACGGTCAGCGTAACGCCTTTTGCAATGTAGATCACCGTCTGTGCGCCCTCTTTGACGCGCAGACCGTTCTTGTCGGTCTTGCCTCCGATCTTGTACGATTCACTCACGACATAGATCGTGTTATCCTGCAGCTCCATGTTCGTTGTGAGCTTCTCGGTTACGATCGTGGGGGTGCTCGCCGCGCTCGCGGGCGTCGCCATGGCCGGTACCATGGCCAGCACCATGACGAAGGCGAGGAGCGCGCTGAATACTCGTTTCTTCATCGCTTGTTTCTCCTTTGTTTCTTTCTGTGTGACGCCGTCCGCCCCGGGCGGCGGACCCGGGGCGGACAATTCTTGCGGCGATATGATATCACCCCTAAAGGGGTGCGCTCAAGCGAAACTGCGTGAATCGCGTGCAAAACTTCGTGAATCGCATCGGATTCGCGCAGTCCGGCGCGCGATTTTCGTCAATATTCGTCAGATAATCGAGGGAAGCTCCTCCCACGAGGGTGAGCTCTGGCGCAGGGAGTGGTCGGCGAGGACCGCGTCGAAGCGGCGGCGGTCGGGGCCGGTCTTCCGTGCGCGGCAGACCGGGCAGCCGGTGCTGCCGTTCACGCGGTTGAACACCGCCGTCTGCCAGCTGTGGCCCTCGGAGCAGCGCCACCAAACGCGCCGCCCGCTCCCGAGCGTAACCGTCTCCGGCGTCAGCGGTGCGTTGCGCGCGGCGTCCCACTGCGCGGCGAGCTCCGGTCGCAGAAAGCCGAGGTCGTTGTAGCCCGCGAGCGCCTTTTTCCCGGTGCAGTAAGGGCAGCCGGTCTTGTTATAGACCCGGTTGCGCACGCTCGCCTGATAGGAGTGACCCTCCGGGCAGAGCCACCACGCTTTGTAGGTGCTGCTGTTGAGCAGCGTCTCCATGCGCACGTCGCCGTTGCGCGCGGCGTCCCACTCCGCGGCGAGCGCGGGGTTGCGCGTTTTCGGGTCGTTCACGCCCGGCAGGAGCAGCCGCTTTGCGCAGTAAGGGCAGCCCGAGGTCTTCGCCCTCGTCCGCTCCGCAACGGGGGCGCGGTAGCTATGGCCCTCCGGGCAGCGCCACCACACCGCCTTTCCGCTCCCGGCGGCGACGGCGTCCGGCGTCAGCGGCACGTTGCGCTCCGCATCCCACTCCGCCGCGATCTCCGGCCGCTTCGATAAAAGGTCGTTCCAGCCGGGCTGCACCGTCTTTCCGGCGCAAACCGGGCAGCCGCTGCCCATGATGACGCGGCTTTGGATGCTCGCCCAATAGGCGTGGCCGCGCTCGCAGCGCCACCAAACCTTTTCCCGGCTGCTGTGGGGGATATCTTCCGGCGTCAGCGGCGCATTGCGTGCCGCGTCCCACTGCGCCAGTATCTCCGGCTTTCCGCGCCGGATGCAGTATTCTTCCAGGTTCGCTCGCATGATTATCCTTACTCCCAGTGTTCGATGCCGCTTGTCTTCACGCAGCCGTGGTCGTTGGCTGCCTCCATGATCTCAAAATAAGCCCAGTGCTCCGGCTCAAGGTCGCGGAAGGCGGCGAGCGCACCGGCTTCGACGAAATGTACGCTGTCGCTGCTGTCCGTGGTGTGCAGGGTTAGGGCAACCCGCGTTTCCGCCGCGTGCGCCGCAGCCGGAAGACCAGCGCACAGGGCGAGCGCCAGAAACAGGACGAGGCATCTTTTTCTCATCTTTATCGCTGTCGTTCCTCCTGTCGGTGTTTCTGCATTTTGCGCGAAAAATTATAGCTTTTTGTCGAAGCGTCTTCAATCAAAGAAGCGCAAAACGCGCGCCAAACTGCGTGAATCGCATCGGATCCGCGCCGCTTGGCGCGCGGGGTGAGGGGTTTATTCAAAAGCTCAGAAGAATGTTGACGCGGAAGACGCCGCCGTCGGTTTCCACGGTCATCCCGCCGCCATATCTCTGCACGACGGCTTTGACGGAGGCGAGACCGATGCCCTCGCCGGCGGGGGTGGCGCCGGGGCGCGGGTCATAGGTGTTTTCCACGCTGAGCGCCAGCATGGCAGGGCTCGGCATCTGGGCGCCGACGTCGATTCGCCGTTCCTCCTCCGGCAGCGATTCGCTCGCGCGCAGCGCGTTCTCCAGCAGATTTCCCAGCATCATGCAAAGCTCCTCCTCCGGCAGCGGCAGCGTTTCCGGCAGTGCGATCTGCCACTTGACGGGGATGTGGGCGCGGCGGGAGAGCAGCTCGTAGTGCCCCGCGATGGCGTCCAGCGCGGCGTTGGCGCAGATTGTCGACCGCGGCGCGGAGAGCTCGCCCTCGTATTGGCGCAGATAGTCCTTCAGCTCCTCCAGCCGCCCCGTTTCGGCGAGACCGCAGATCACGTGCAGATGCTGGCGGAAGTCATGGCGCAGCACGCGCGTTTGCTCCACGTAGGCGCGCAGCTCCTGATAGCGCTGGCTCTCCATGGCGAGCAGATGATTCTCCTGCGTGAGCTTCAGCCGCGCCAGATACTCATGCCCGCCGCAGTAAAGCGCATAAAGCAGCAAAAACACGAGAAGGAGCGAAACGAGCACCGCCAGCACGGCGACCGACTGAACACGCTCACACAGCACGATGGACGGGTCGCGCGGGAGAAAGAACACATAGCACACGGTGCACAGCGCGAGCGGAAGCCACGCAACGCGCCAGATGCGCTCGGCGGGAAACGCGCGGAGCAGCCGCGCAATCCACCGTGCCGCGGTGAGGCAGTAGACCGCGCCGAGTGCCGCTGCAAGAGCAAGGGCGAGCAGCGCCGTGGAGGGCAGGCAGACCGGCAGGGTGTTGCCGAGCTCCGCACGCGCATTGAAGATCAGGGCGAGCAGAACGCTGACCTCCACGAGCCAGACCCCGGTTAAAAACGAGAACGCCGCGCGCCGGCGCGAGAATTTCGGTGCGAAAAGGCGGCGGTAGAGGAAAAAGACGATCGCAAGCTCCGCGAGCATGAAGTGGTTGCTGTTCCAACGGAAACAGGCGCAGAGCGCCGCGTCGGCGACGATGAGCGCCGTGAGCACGGCGGCGGCGAGCGGAAGCGTCCGCCGCGGCGTGCGCAGAAATTCCAGCGCCGGCACAAAGCAGAGCACAGCGCCGGGATAAAGGGTGGCAAAATCGAGCAGGTAACGCCAAAAAAGCTCCGGGTCCATCACGTTTTTCCTCCCTCGGATCAGACTTCCTTCCGCATGCGGCGGAACTGGTATTGCGTAAAGGCGGCGAACAGGCGCTTTTTGTCGCGCTGGCGGACAGGAAAGCTCTTTCCGCAGAGCATTTCGATGCTGTCCTCTCCGAAGCGCAGGACGCGGTCCATATTGACGATCACGCCCCGGTTGCAGGCGAGGAAGCGCGGTTCTTCGCAGAGGTCCTCCTGAAGCTGGGAAAACTTCGCCGCGGCGCGGTATTCGCCCTCGTCGGTCATGACGGAGACCGTGTGGTTCTGCGCCGCGATATACTCGACGCGGTCGAGCGGAATGCGAAGGCTCTTTCGGTCGCGGCGCACCTCGATCTCGCGCTCGACATGCTGCGAGACACGCAGCAGATCGCCCAGCAGCTTCGCAATGGCGGCATCCGTGTAGGGCTTGAGAAGATAGTCAAAGGGATGGACCGGGAGCGCCTGCCAGATATAATCGCCGGAGGCGGTGATGAAGATAAGCGGGAGGCGCGGCGAGAGCTCGCGCAGGCGCTGCGCCGTCTCGACCCCGTTTATCCCGGGCATGAGAATATCGAGAAATACGGCGTCATATTCCGTCGGCGCGGGGCTTTGCAGCAGCGCGTCGCCGCTTTCGAAAAAGCGAAGGCTCAGCTCGCAGAGCCCCGCCGCCGCGCTTTGCAGCGCGCGGCCCAGCGCCTGCGCGTCCGCCGCGACGTCCTCTGCGATCGCGAAGTTTAGCAGCATGGGACCTACCTCTTCCAGACAGATTTCCGCGCGGACTCCCCAGACCGCGCCGCTCTATATTACCTCACCCTGCAAGGGTTGTAAATCCGTCCAAAGTATGAGATGCAGGTCGAAAAAAGAAAAAAACACCCGCCCGGAACAAGCCGGGCGGGCAGTTTGAATAGAAGATCTGCTGAATTATCACTCTGTAAGGGCGACAAAATATCAGGGATCACACTTTCCGCAGGGGGAGTAACCTGCGGCGATGAGCTCGCTTCGGTCACCGGTGAAATCGGCACGGTTTTCCGCGCTGATCCTGCCGGCGCTGGAGCAGTCGGGGTAGTGGAAGCGGTGGGTGTTCGTATTCAGCACATAGTGTGTCCCCTCTCCGCTGCCGGCGGGGATGCCGGAGCTGTCGCCGGCGTCCGGGGCGGGGAGCAGCGGGGTCGGCGCACTCTCGCCGGTGGCGTAGTCGAGCGTGACGCCGGGCTGGGCGTTATAGAGAAAAACGCAGAAGCACAGCGCCTCGCCGCCGTCGTCGGCGGAGAGCCCCTCCAGCAGCACGCCGCGGCAGAGCAGTTCGTCGCCCTGAAAGACCGGTGTAACGCGGTAAAGGACCTGCCCGCCCGCCGCAAGACGGTCGGCAATCTGCGTTTCGTAGGGGAGCATGCCGAGCATGTTCAGGTCGCGCGTGCCGGTGATGAGGTTCTCCGCGCCGTCGCCGCCGCCGAGCTGATAGCCGATGAGGTGGCAGCGGTTATAGAGATAATTCCCCTCCACAAGTCCGGGATAGCAGGCGTTGTTCCAGCCGCTGGGCTTGCACGTCAGCGCGCCGGAGCGCGGCTCGGTCGGCATCAGCTCCGCGCTGAGCAGCGCGCTCGCCGCCCCGCAGCGTCCGAGGCTGTCGAGCGGGGAATAGACGATATGGGGCTCGCCGGCGCGGTCCGCGTCCGTGAAAAACGGCGTTCCGCCGTTGACGGTGTAAGCCCCGGCGCCGGAATAGGCGGGAACATCCGAAAACGAAAAGGCGGATCTGTTCTCATCGCCGTAGCCGCGGGACGTGTCGATCGTGATGAGGTTTTTCTCGCCGTCCCAGCCGACATAGACGTCCAGTGCGGCGAGCACGTCGCGCAGCTTGAAGTAGTTGCTGCCGCCGATCTTGTAAGCGGAGAAGGCGGCTTCCGCGCCGTTCAGATAGATGGCGTCCTTACTCTCGGCGGCGGGCTTGGCGCTGCCGTCACCGGGGGCAAGCTCGCCGCCGGCGGGCTCGTAAGCTTCCCCGCTGCGGATGCTGACCGCGCGGTTTTCGCCGTCCCAGCCGACGGAAAAGCTCCCGGCACTGCCGTTCAGCGCCTGCGCAAGATCGCGGAGCTTGAAATAGTTGTAATCGTGGATGCGGTAAGCCTCGAAGACGACGCTCTGCCCGTCCACCAAAACCGTCGAGCCCGTCGGCGTGGCGGTGATCTCCTCCGCCGCGGCGGGCAGCGCGAGGGAGAGCAGGAGCACGAGCGCCAGAAGCCACGCGGCGGAACGTTTTTTCAGCATAGGATCAGACTCCTTTCGGTTCGCCCGCTTTTTGCAGGCGCTTTAAATACGGCAGCAGCATCGCGGCGGCGCTGAGGGCGAGAATGTCGGCGGCGGGGGTCGCCCACGCGATGCCGCGCAGCCCGATGAGATGGTCGAAGAGAAACATCAGCGGCACGTCCAGCAGTCCCTTGCGCAGCATGGAGAGCACGATCGGCTGCACGCGCTGCCCCGTCGCCTGAAAGACGATCATCGCGAAGAAGATGAGCGTTGAGGTCGGGCAGGCGAGACAGATGATACGCAGGAACGTCCGCCCGTGGGCGACGGTCTCGGCGTTATTGATGAAGCAGCGCGTGAACGGCGCGGCGCAGAAATAGAGCACGGCGGTCACGGCGAGGGACACGGCGATGCAGTCGACGAGCAGCACGCGCACGGCGCGCATCATGCGCGCCCGATCGCCGGAGCTGTAGTTATAACCGATGAGCGGCAGCGTGCCCTGCGTGATGCCCTGCCCGATGGCGAAAGCGAGCATATTCAGCTTTTTCGCGATGCCCATCCCGGCGACCGCCTCGTTGGAGTAGCCGGCGATGATGTGGTTGAGCGCCGTGTTGGAGATCATCGCCATCACGGAGACGAGACAGCTCGGCAGCCCGACGGAGAGCACCTCGCCGGGAATGCCGCCGCGGAGCGAGATGCAGCGGGGCGAGGTGCGCAGCGCGCTCTCGCCGCGGATGCGGCGGAGAAAGACGAAGAAATAGACCATCGCCGTGCAGTTGCTGAGCAGCGTAGCAATCGCCGCGCCGGTGATGTCCATGTTGAAGACGAACAGAAACAGCGGGTCGAGCGCGATGTTGAGCACGCCGCCGAGCGCGACGCCGAGGCTCGCCTGCCGTGCATGACCCTCCGCACGGACGAGGTGGGCGAGCATCGGATTCAGCACACTCGGCAGTGCGCCGAGCGTGATCGTCCAGAAAAGATAGGACGAGGCATAGCCCTCCGTCGCCGCGTCTGCACCCAGAATGGGCAGCAGCACGGGGCGAAGAAAGAGCATCGCGAGACTATAGACGATCGCGGCGCACGCCGCCGCCCAGATGCAGAACGCGCTGCCGCGCCCTGCCTTTTCGCGGTCTCCCGCGCCGAGCGCGCGGGAGATGAGGCTCGCGCCGCCGACGCCGAAAAGATTCGCGAGCGCCGTCAGGATCATAAACGGCGGCATGCCGATCGTCGCCGCCGCGACCTGATTCGGGTCGCCGAGCTGCCCGATGAAAAACGTGTCCGCCATGTTGTAAATGACGGTGATGATCTGACTGAGGATGGTCGGCACCGCGAGCGCCGCGATCGCCCGTCCGACCGGTGCGGTCCGGAAAAGCGCCTCCTCGCGCGATAGCTGCTTCAAGGGGAAAAGACTCCTTTACTTAAAAAGTCAGGTTTCCGCGGCGCACTCGCCGAGGAAGGTCTCCAGCGCGGTGCGGCATTCCTCGCGCCCGAAGAGATAGCTCGTGCCGTGCCCGGCGTTTGGAACGGTGACGAGCCGCTTTTCGCCGCGGCAGGCGGCGTAGTTTTGGCGCGTGAACTCCGGCAGAACGAAGGTGTCGCGCTCGCCGTGGACAAAGAGCACCGGCAGTGTGCTGACCTTCAGGGCGTCCAGCGTGGAATAATCGCGGAAGCCGAAGCCGGCGAGCAGACGCGCGAAGCCCTCCGCCACGTCCATGATCGGGTGGGGCGGAAGATGGCAGCGGTGCTTCAGAAAATGCACGAACTCATCCTGCGGCGAGGTGAAGCCGCAGTCGGCGATCGCGCCGCGGACGCTGCCCGGCAGCTCGGTGCCGAGCGCCATCAGAACGCTCGTGCAGCCCATCGAAATGCCGTCGAGCACGATGGCGTGCTCCGGACCGAAGCGGTCGCAGAGATAGCGCGCCCAGTCGCGCACGTCAAAGCGCTCCCTTACGCCGAAGGTGATGTAGCGCCCCTCGCTCTCGCCGTGGGCGCGCTGCCACGGGGCGAGGATGTTCCAGCCGAGGTCGTGGTAGTAGGAAAACACGACGCCGAAGTCCGTGAACGGTCCGCTGCGGTAGCCGTGGACGAGCAGGAGCGTGCCCTTCGCGTCCTCCGCCGGGAGAAAATAGCCCGTGAGCGTGAGCCCGTCGAAGCTGGGGATGGAGACGCGCTCCGGCTTCTGCTCGCGGAACCACGCGCCGCCGTCCAGAATCTCCTGTCGGAACGGCGCAAGCCACTTGCTGCGCCCCGGATCGGGCTCGCGCTCGCGCGGCAGGCGCACGATGCCGAGCAGAAACGCCGCGTAGCCGCCCGTAAGGAGCAGCAGCGCGAGCACCAGTATGATAAGCAGCACGATCGTCATGAGGTAGCCTCCAGTGCAATATTATAATAGTATGCGATGAGCAGATCGACGCATTTGCCGTAAGTCTGCAAGCCGTCGGACTGGCCGTAGCTTTTCAGAAACCCGGTGTAGACCGCGTCGGAAACCGTGTTGACCGGGGTCTCAAACTGCGCCCAGTAGGCGTTGTTTGCGCGCAGATCGGCGCGCACGCCGTCGCTGAGGCGGTCATAGTTTTCCGCCCAAGCGTCATAGTCGGCGCTGTAGAGCGCGTTGCCGAGATAGACGTAAGCCATCAGCGCGGCGGAGTAGCAGTAGACCGCATCGCCGTTTTCGAGGCACGCCGCCACGGCGCAGAAGTTCGCCTCGTCCTCCGGCGCAACGCCGCGCTGGTGCGCGATCTCGTGCGCGATGGTCGAGGGTACGAACGCCGCCGGCGAGTCGACGTTGATGTTTGCCTCCGCCGTGAAGGGGAAGAAAAAACCCGTGAAGTTGATGTAGCTCATCGCCCGCGAGAAGAAAAACGGCTTTGCGGCAATATCGTCGCCCGCGAGGCAGGGGAAGACCGCCTCCACGGCGTCGTAAAGCGCGGCGGAGCGGGCAAAGATGGGGTCCAAGTCCTCGGAAAACTCGCCGTTTTCGTCCCGCTGTACCTGCTCGCCGTATTCGTTCGCAAGGTCGGTGAACCAGCGCGTGACGGTCTCCAGCTGCGCCGCGCTCGACGGCGCGCCGGAAACGCCGCTCGCCGCTTCAAAGTCGGTGCCGTAGTAATAAACGCCCCAGAGCAGGCAGAAGCCGCCGTAGACCACGGCGAACGCCATCGCTGCCGTCACGAAAAAGCGGTAGACCGTCCGCCCGCGCTCCCCGCGCCGCCGGATGAGGCGCACGAGGAAGCCGACGAGATAAGCCGCCGCCGCGAGCACGGCGAGCGCGATAAGCACCTCCGCCATTGAAAACGGCAGCGGGGAGGTCAGGCGGCTGAAAAAGCGGTGCCACGGTCGAACAAAGCCGCGGCAGACCGCCGCCATCACCGCCGCGGAGCCGCGCAGCGCAAAGTAGCCGCCGATCAAAAGCCCGCCCGCGAGCAAAAGACAATGCCGCACCGGGCAGAGGCGGAACCAGCCGCGAAATGTCAGTTTTTTCCGTTTCAATTCATACATATTGTAATTATACAAAATTCCGCCGAAAAGAGCAAGGGCAAACGTATATTTTCCGCGCCGGAGCAGAAACTACGGCTGAGCGACATCAATAAAAAGCTTTGGAGGATGATCGAGCGATGAAAACGAAAAAGCCCTTTGCGGCTGTCCTTGTGCTCTGCGCTCTGCTCGCCGCACTGCTGAGCGGCTGCGGCAGTGAGACGCCGACGCCGACCGCAACGCCGATGCCCACAGCCGCACCCAGCGCGAGCCCGACTCCGGCGGTCACGCCGATGCCGAGCCTCGACCCGGAGAACGGCGAGGTCACAGACGAAGACGGCGTCCTTGGCAACGAGCCAAAGGAGACAAAAATGCCGGATTCCGACATGGGAAAACGCCGCTGAGCCAAAACCAAAAGCGCGCGCAGAAACCGGCGCGCGCTACATACTGTTGTCCGGAGTCGGAGCAAAACCACAAGATATGCGGGGCGGAACGAAAGTTGAAAAAAAGATAAAAAAATGCAAAAAAGGTGTTGATGTAAGCAGAGAGCAGGCATGCCCCCATTCCTGCAAGACAGCACAGAAAGAATTTAGCCTGCCGCCTACCCATGCACAGGGCG
>CALJDB010000107.1 GCA_938023775.1 uncultured Clostridia bacterium | reverse complement strand
TTGCCGCCGATATAGCCGACAAGGTCGCCGAGACCGACGCCGAAGATCATGCCGATGAACGAGCAGATGAAGCCGAGCGAGAGCGAATAGCGCCCGCCGTAAAGCAGGCGGCTGAGCTGGTCGCGGCCGAGTCCGTCCGTGCCGAGCAGATGCTCTGCACAGGGCTTTTTGAAGATGGCGGAGTAGTCCATATAGGTCGGGTCGTAGGGCGCGATGAGCGGTGCGAAAACGGAGACGAGAATGAGCAGCGCCATAATGCCGAGACCGATCATGGCAAAGGGATTTTTCAGAAGGCGGCGGCAGGTGACGCGCGCCATGCTTTCTTTCCGGCGCCGCTTCTTCGGCGCGCCGCTTTTTGCGCTGCCGGGCGTTTTGAGCTCAACCATGGCGCTTTGTGCCTCCTTTCCCGCCGGGTGAATGGACATACTGCGCCTTGATGCGCGGGTCCAGATAGGCGTAGACGAGGTCGACCAGCAGCATCACAACGGCGGAGAATAGTGCCAGAATGAGGATGCAGGAGCGGACGACGGGGTAGTCGCGGCTCTGGATGCCGGTGAGCATGTAGCTGCCGACGCCGGGGAAGGCGAACACGGACTCGATCACGATCGTGCCGCCGATGGCGCGGCCGAACGCGCCGCCGAGCTGGTTCACGACGGGAATAAGTGCGTTGGGCAGCATGTGCTTATAGATGACCTTGCGCTGGGGCAGTCCCTTGGCGCGCGCCGTTGTGACGAAGTCGGCGCGGATCTGCTCCAGCACCGCCGCGCGCGTCTGGCGCGCATTCATGGAAATGCCGGCGACGCAGCCGGAGATGATCGGCATGATCCAGCATTTCCAGCTGTCTATGCCGAAGGCGGGAAGCCAGCCGAGCTTCAGGGAAAAGAGAACCACCATCATAAGCGCCAGCCAGAATTGGGGCATCGAGATGCCGATCATGGCGAGGACCATGACGCCCTGATCGCCGAAGCTGTTGCGGTGCATGGCGGTGTAAATGCCGAGGGGGATGCCGATGATCGTGTTCAGCAGAATGCCGGACCAGCCGAGCAGCAGCGTCCGCGGAACGCGGCTTGCAAACTCCTGAATGACCGGGGTCTTGTAAACGTAGCTCGTTGTCATCGCGTGGTGCGTGGCGCTGCTCATTTTCGTCGTGATGTGGTTCGTCCCCGGCGACCCGGCGGAGATGATCCTCGGTCAGGAGGCTACGGAGGCAGAGCTGGAGTATTACCGCGAGATGCACGGGCTGAACGACCCGTTTTTCGTCCAGATGTTCCGCTATCTCTACGACACCTTCATCCGCTTTGA
>CALJDB010000106.1 GCA_938023775.1 uncultured Clostridia bacterium | reverse complement strand
CTCGGGCACGGTGAGATTGTAGCCCGCCGCGCCGCCCGACGCGGGCAGTATGCTGACGCGTTCGATGCGGTGCTTTGGCTGGAGCAGGCGGCAGGCCACGGCGTGACCGGCCTCGTGCAGCGCGATGACAGCCAGCTCGTCGCGCGCGGCGGTGATGCGGCCGTCCTCTCCGGCGACGGCGGCGACGAACGCGGCGTGGAGATCGCCCTCGGTGATGACCGGGCTGCCGCGCCGGGCCGCGCGGATGGCGGCGGCGTTGACCATGCTCTCGAGCGACGCGCCGCTGAAGCGCACCGTGTCGGCGGCCAGACGGCCAAGATCGACGTTTTCATCGAGCGGCTTTGCGCGGCAGTGGAGCTTGAGGATGTCCAGCCGCTGCGCGCGGTCGGGCAGGCCCACCTCGATGCGCGCGTCGAAACGGCCGGGGCGGGTGAGCGCCGGATCGAGCGTGTCCACGCGGTTGGTGGCGGCCAGCACGATCACGCCGCTGTTCGGCGCGAAGCCGGACATTTCGCTCAGGAGGGCGTTCAGCGTGCGGTCGCTTTCCTCGCTGCCGTTTGCGCTGTCGCGGCGCCTGCCGATGGCGTCGATTTCGTCGATGAATATGACGGCGCGTCCTGCCTTCGCGGCCTTTGAAAACAGCTCGCGCACGCGCGCCGCGCCCACGCCGACATACATTTCCACAAAGTCGGAGCCGCTGAGCGAAAAGAACGGGACGCGCGCCTCGCCGGCCAGCGCGCGCGCCATGAGCGTCTTTCCGGTGCCGGGCGGGCCGTAGAGCAGCACGCCGCGCGGCAGACGCGCCCCCAGCGCCGCGTATTTTTCGGGATGCGCCAGATAGTCGGCCAGCTCGCGCAGGCGGTTCATGTCGTAGAGCTTGATATAGCCCTTGCCGGTGTCCAGAATTCCCTCGTCGCGGAAGCGGCCTAAAAACAGCGTCGCCGTCTGGCGGCAGATGCCGATCATGTTCGCAAGCTCCTGATGCGTGAGGTGGACAACGGCGGGGTCAGACCGGGACGCCGTTTCGCGCCCGGCGCTGTCGAGCAGCGTTACGGCGATGCGGGCGCTCGCCGGCATGGACACGAGCCGCAGCACGGTCTGATCGATCTTTTTCATGCGCTGCGAGAGATCATGGGCGACCCAGACGGCGATCTCCGGGTATTCATACATCATCTCGTAAAAGGCATTCGCCGTGACTTCCCAGATGCGGCAGCGCCCGACGGTCTCGCTGCACACGGCACGGGGATTGCCGTCGTCCATGACGCCGCCGACGCCGACAATGCCCCCCGCATGGTGGAGCAGGAGCGTCACGGTTTCGCCCTCCTCCGTGAAGTGGAACATGGTGACGTAGCCCTCCTCCACAAAAAACACGCGGTCGGATGGGGCTCCGACCCAGAAGAGCGTCGTTTTCTCCGGACAGTCGAGCAGCCTTGCCCGCTGCGCAAAGTTTTTCACCCGCGTCGGCAGCCATACCGGCTCCACGCGGCGGATTCCGTTTGCCATGGGCTCCCCCTCCCTTTTTTCTTATCGTACCACACAAATCAGTCAAAATGCAAGCGGAAAACCGCAGAGAGACAGAGGGCCTTGCGGTCCTCTGCCTCCCGTGAAGAAGGATATAAAATGGGTATAAAGGAGGCGGGTTCTCTTACGCCTTATACTGCGCGGTCGGCTTCTCGCCGGGTTCCTTGTCGATGCGGCTCGCGGAGAAGAAAATGAGGATCGTTCCGACGAGGCTCGCGATGCCGAAGGCGGCGTAAGCGCTGCGGTAGCCGTTGGTCAGGCGCAGGCTGGTGGACAGGATGATGGGCGCGGTGACGGTGAAAATCTGCATGATGACCGCGCTGCGGCCCCAGATGACGGGATAGTCGCGGGGACCGTAAAGGCTCATGACGTGGCTCATGACCATGTTGGCGTTGGAACCGGTCATGAAGAAGAACATGAACACGAAGATCACGTTCGTGACGCTGTTATACGGCAGGAAGCCGCCGCAGACGCCGGAGATGATGTAGCCGACGCCCATCATAAGTCCCGCGCGGCGGGTGCCGACCTTCTGGTCGAGCCAGCCGCCGAAGATGGAGCCGGGCACCGCGAAGAACGGGAGCAGCTTCATCCACTTTCCGGCAGCACCGGCGGAGGCGCTGAAGGAGACGAACACGCCGGGACGCCCCATCGTGATGATGTTGCTCGTCACCTGACGGCTGTAAGGCGCGATCGCCTTTTCCGGCAGGACCTGACTGAGCAGGTTCTGGATGACCTCGTTCACGAGCCCGCCGGTCAGGGCGACGCCCGCGGCGATTTTCGCCGTGCGCGAGGCGTCCACCAGCGTGCCGGGTCTGGTCTTCATGTGGATCGGGCGGCAGCTGCCCTCGTTATGATAGGTCAGCAGCTCTCTGCCGAAGAACAGGAAGGAGTTGCAGCAGCAGTCGGAATAGGTCATGTAATCGTGGATATTGAGCATGCCGTCCGTCTCCGGGTCGGTGTCGGAGAAGTCGAAGTAAAGGTTGCTGCCCTTGACGGTCAGGCTCGCGCGGACGGTGATGGGCTTCGTGAGGTCCTTGCCGTCGCTGTCGGCGCTCACCTCGGCGTGCCATGTGCCGTCGGGCCAGCTCTCGATCTGCTTGCGAACGGCAGCCTCGGCGCGGTCCATCATCTCGCGGGTACACGCCACGACGGTCTCTCTGCCGTATTTTTCGCAGAGCTCCGTAAGGCGCCTGTCGCCGATGGCGAGCGAGCCGATGCAGGCGCTGCTCTCGCGGCGCATAAGGTCCGGCAGGCGGTTATTCGCCATGATGACGTCGAACACCTCGTTGTTCCACTCGCCGCCCTTGACGATGCGGCTGAGCGGGATGTTGAAGCCCTCGGAGATGTTGTCGAAGCTCATAAAGTTGCTGCCCGGCTGCGCGCCGCCGTTGTCGGCGACGTGGACGCCCATAACGGCGAAGAACGTGAGCTCGCCGCCGCAGAAAACAGGGCGGATATAGACCCAGTCGGGCAGGTGCGCCGCGCCGTCGTCCGGGGTGTTGGCGAGAAAGACGTCGCCGGGGTGGATGTCGTCGCCAAACTTTTCGCGGATGTGCTTCACGCCGAGCTTCGGGCTCAGCAGGCGGTGGGGGATGCCTTCGGGAACGGCGAGGGCGTTGCCGTCCGCGTCGTAAATGGTGTAGGCGAGGTCATGGAGCGTCACGATCAGAACGTTCGTGGCGGTGCGCTCCACCGTCTCGCGCATCTCGCGGCAGACGCGCCAGAAATAGCTCCATACGGTCGTGATGGTAACGCTGTCGAGCGGCTTATTCATGCTCCCTGCCTCCTTCCCAGTCGATGATAAAGTTGCCGTAATCGTCCACATGGACGGTGTTTCCGGCGGGGATGACGCTCGTCGCGGTGCGCTGCTCGATGACGCAGGGACCGGTGACGGTGTTGCCGGCGAGAAGCTTGTCGCCGTCGTAGATGGGGATCTTCACCGTCCTGCCGCCGACGTAAGCGTCGCGCAGCTCCTTGACCGCGGCGGAGGCGTCCGCCGTGCCGGAGGCGATGCGGTTGACCTTGAACGGGCTGCCCTGCATGCGCGCCGTCATGCGGATGTTCGTCAGCTGGATGGGCACCCACGGCAGGTCGAAGGTGAAGGTCTCCTTATGCAGCTTGTGGAAGCCGGAGACCATCGCGTCGAGCACATCCTGCGTAACGTCGAGGCTGCGCATCTTGAGCTCCAACTCATGGTACTGGTTCGCATAGTGAACGTCCGCCGTCAGCTCGAAGGTGAGGTCGCTCTCCTTCACGTCGAAGTAGGCGAAATCGCGCACGGCGGTCGCCTTCATGTCCTCGACGAGCGCGCGGATCTCCTCCGGCTTTGCCTGATCGAAGTTGCGCAGATACGGGCGCACATAGTCGCGGCCGATGTCCAGATAGAACATGCTCTTGGCGCAGAACGCCGCGGCGTTTCTGGGGATAACGCAGCGGGGCATGCCGAGGATGTTGCTGACGGAGACGCCGCAGAGCGGACCGCCGCCGCCGACGGCGAGCAGGCTGAAATCGCGGACGTCGTAGCCCTTGCGGGTGGAGATAACGCTGATGCCGTCCGCCATGTTGTGGTTGACGGTGGTGTAGATCATCGCGGCAGCCTCCTCAACGGAGACGCCGAGGGGCTCGGCGACCTTCGCGATTGCCTTTCGCGCCAGCTCGCGGCTGAGCTTCAGCTTGCCGCCGTTGAAGTTGTCGGGGTTGATGAAACCGAGGGTGAGCGCCGCGTCCGTGACGGTCGGCTCCGTGCCGCCGCGCTGGTAGCACGCCGGTCCCGGCTCGCTGGACGCGCTCTGCGGTCCCACGGAGAGCAGACCCATCGGGTTGATCCACGCGATGGAGCCGCCGCCGGCGCCGATGGAGAGCACCTCCGCCATCTTGATGCCGCAGAGGTCCTCCTCCAGCCATGTGTTCGTCGCGAGCGAAACCTCGCCGTTGCGGACCATGGAGGCGTCCCATGTCGTGCCGCCCATGTCGCCGATGAGGAAATTGCGCTCGCCGATCTGCTCGCCGAGGCGCACCGCGCCGACGGGACCGGCGGAGGGACCGGAGTTATTCAGGTAGACCGGCTTGTCGATGATGGCGGGCACGGACTGGAGATACTGGTTGCACTGCACGATCAGCAGCTGGCCCGCGAAGCCGAGGCGCTTCAGCTCCGCTTCGAGGCTCGTCAGGTATTTCTTGACGATGGGACCGAGGCAGGCGCTGATGACCGTCGTGGAAAAGCGCTTATACTCGCCCATCTGGGGCAGCTCCTCGCTGGAGCAGGTGATGTAGACCCCCGGCAGGCGCTCGCGCAGATAATCCACGGCGAAGCGCTCGTTTGCGCCGTTTAAGTAAGAGTTGATAAAGCAGACGGCGACCGCCTCGTCGCCCTCGGCGCGGATGCGCGCGATGGCTTCGTCGAGCTCCGCAGTATCCACCGGCTGGGCGACCTCGCCGTTCGGGCGGGTGCGCTCCGCGACGCCGTAGCGCCGGGCGCGGGGGATGAAGGGCTCATAGGGCGGGATGTAGCCGTCGAAAAGCGAGTGGGTCTCGATCTTCTGGCACTGGCGCATCTCGATGATGTCGCGGAAGCCCTTCGTTGTGATCATGGCGGTCTTGCTCATCTTGCGCTCCACGACCGCGTTCGTCGCAACCGTGGTGCCGTGGATGATCCAGTCCGTCTCGCGCAGGAACTCCTCGAGCGTTTTGCCGAAGTATTCCGCGCCGTAGCCGATGGCGTTCAGCACGCCCTCGTGGAAGCGCCCCGGCGTGGTGGGCGCCTTGAATTCGTAGACATTGTTCTCGGCGTCCTGCACCATGCAGTCGGTGAAGGTGCCGCCTGTGTCAACGCATACTTTAAACACGTTCTTCCTCCTCTTAATTTGTCTTGCTTTCCCGGCGCGGCGGGTGTGTGAGGTCCGCCGTTTTTGCCGAGAGCTTGGGTTACGCGGAAGCATGGCTCTGCTTAACTTGTGCTTCATTATAGCACCATAACGGTGATTTTATTTGTCGCCTATCTTGCAAACGACCCGCGAAACGCCGGGTCCGTCATTAGTCATTCTGCACAAATTTCGATACTTGCCGACCGACCCCTTATGCAAAACCGTGTTTTCCGCAAAGGACACGCCGCCGCGGGATTTTTTGCGCTCTCCGCGCGGTTTCGTCTTGTTTTTTCGCGCAATATTATGTAGAATTGATGCAAGAAACGTTTATGATTGCCTTATACGCCAAGAAAGGGACCGATCACCATGCGCCTATCAAACCGCCTTGCCGCTCTGCTCCTCGCCCTCTGCCTCGCCGCCGCGCTCTGCGCCTGCGGAGACAAAACGGACCCCGCCGCCTCCGCCGCGCCGAAGCCGGACACCGGCGGCTACGACGTTCCCGGTGAGGACGCCGAACCGCTGGAGTCCTCCGCCCCGACGGAGACCGACGGGCTGGAGGGACAGTTTTATAACGACTATCTCCGCCTGACGCTCACACTCGACGGGCAGGGGAACTGCGCCCTGACCGGCTCCGGCACGGAGCGCGTCGGCACTTACGCCGCCGCGGACGGCGCGCTGCGCCTCAGCTTCGGCGACGGCGAGGTCCTCGCCCGCGCCGACAGCACCGGGAACTACGCGCTGGACGGCTACACGGGCCGCTTCCTCGGCGACTGGGGCTTCTGGGGCATCACGGCGGCGGAGATCGGCTCCGCCTCGCTCTCCGTCTTCAGCGGCGACAGCGTCATCGACAACGGCGACGGCACGCTCCGTTACCGCGATTTTGCAAACGGCGTCGCCTTCACCTGCCCGGCGGATATGACGGTGGACACCGCCCTGCTCATCAGCGCCGCCGCGGTGCGGGACGGCAAGGGCGGCTGCGTCACGGGCAGGAACGTCACGGACCTCTGCTACGCCGGCGGGGACGACTATGATGCGATCTTGGAGGACTATATCAAGACCTTCGTCTTCGCCGACTTCGACCTGCTCTACGGCGGCATGCTCGGCTTCGAGGGCTTCACGCTGCTCCACGAGGGCATCGAGGGCCGCCTCGCCGCCGCGACGCTGCAAATGACGGACGGCGAACAGCCCATCGCCGTCAAATCCGTGCTCTATACCTCCACCTTCGCCGACGGCACCGTGAACTATATCTGCAAGACCACCCTCGCCCCCGCGGAGGACGAGGGCGCGCTCGAAGCCCTCGCCGCCGCCGTGACCGACATGGGCGCGGTGCGGAAAAAGTGAATCGGAATATGCAAAAAACTCCCTCTGCCGATGCCGACAGAGGGAGTTGAGGGTGTCAAAAAGTATTTTTGACACCCTCTCAAACGGGACCCGCTTTGCTGGGCTCCCGTTTGAAAAGGCTGCGGCTCGCTGCAGCGCACGATTTGTGCGCC
>CALJDB010000105.1 GCA_938023775.1 uncultured Clostridia bacterium | reverse complement strand
GGCACCTGGCACAAGGCTTTGCCGCCAGTTCTGCCGCCAGGCGCGCTTGTAGGTGTGCCACCAGTAGCCCGGCTCGTCGCGCAGGGCGCGCAGGGTCGTGTCGGCCATGCCCACCAAAAACGGCCCGCCCAGCATGCCGCCCAGCGCGCCGCCCGCCGCGAGCACGCGCCCGTCCGTCGTCAGCGCGAGCGCGAGCACGCGCAGATTTCCCGTCAGACGCACGATGCGCCGCGCTAAAATAGAGAAGAATTTGATATCCCGCAGTGCGCAGACGACCGCGAGCGTCAAAAACAGGCAGCAAAGCGTCCGCCAGTCGAAATAGCCGAGATATTCCGCGTCCGGCGGAACGAGCACGCCCGTCACGACCGCCGCCGCTGCCGCCGCACAGAGCACGGGGTTTTTCTTCAGGAACCATTTCAGCTTTTTCATCGCAAACACACTCTCTTTCGCCGCATACTGGGCTATCATACGACGAAATCACACATTTTTCAAGTAAAAAGAAAACCGGGACACAAACTGCTGTCCCGGTTTTCTTTATTTTTCTGCCAACTCGAAGCCGAGCTTCAAAGCGCGGAGATTCAAGTCCTCCGTGCCCTTGGGGACGCTGCTGCGCACGGCGCGCTCCAGCGCTTCGTCGCTGAAGAGGGCAAGCGTTTTTCCCAGTATCCCGGCGGCGACGATGTTCGCCGTCATCTGCTTGCCGAGGGCCTCCGCCGCTGTGGAGAGAATCGGGTAAGCGCGGATGCGCAGGTCCGCTCCCTCCGGCGGGGTGAGGCTCGCGTCTAAAATAAGCAGGCTGCCGGGGGCGCACTGGGGCAGGTATTTTTCCATCGCGCTCTGGGTCAGGGCGAGGAAGACGTCGCTTTTTCCGACCTTCGGATAGTCGATGGGCGCGTCGGAGATGACGGTCTCCGCCTTGCAGCTGCCGCCGCGGGCTTCGGGACCGTAGGACTGGGACTGCGCCGCGTAGTGCCCCGCCGCGAGGGCGGCGCGCGCTAAAATGACAGAGCAGAGGATAACGCCCTGCCCGCCGGAGCCGCCGAGACGGACGCCGGTGATCTCATCGCCGTTCATTTGCTTCCCTCCTCCCGCACGCGGGCGATGAGCGCCTCATACTGCTTGCAGTATTCCGGGCGCTCGCTGCAATAAAAGCGGCCCGCGAGCAGCTTTCCGCTCACGTCCTGCCCCTCCTTCGGCGCGCCGCGCTCGACGAAATAGGTGTTCTCCTTCTGCCAGCGCAGCATGTCGATGGCGTCGCCCTTTTTGTTCTTGCGCCCGTAATAGGTCGGGCAGATGCTCGCGCAGTCCACAACGGAGAAGCCGCAGTGGCTGATCGCGTCCGCCATCAGCTTCACGGTCTGGCGCGCATGGAACGCCGTGCCGCGGGCGACATAGGTCGCGCCCGCGCCGATGGCGAGGCGGCAGACGTCGAAGTCCTGATCGATGACGCCGTAGGGCGCGGTGGTGCCGAACTCGCCGGTCGGCGTCGTCGGCGAATACTGACCGCCGGTCATGCCGTAGACATTGTTATTGAACACGAACACGCTGAGGTCGATGTTGCGGCGGGCGGCGTGGATGAAGTGGTTGCCGCCGATGGCGGTCGCGTCGCCGTCGCCGGTCAGGACGATGACGGTCAGGTCCGGGCGGCACATTTTGATGCCCGTGGCGACCGGGATGGCGCGGCCGTGGGTCGTGTGGATGGTGTTGAAATCCATATATCCGCTCGCGCGGCTGGAGCAGCCGATGCCGGACACGATGCAGACCTCGTTTTTATCAAGTCCCAGTGTGTCCACGGCGAGCGCCACGTCGCGCATGAGGATGCCGTTGCTGCATCCGGGGCACCAGATATGCGGCAGCATCGCCTCGCGGAAATACTCGTTTACGATGGGGTTCCCGCTCATTTTTACGCCGTCACCTCCCGCAGCTTTTCCAGAATGGTCTCCGGCTCGATGGGCGCGCCGGACACGGTGCCGAGAAAGTCCACCGGGCAGACCCCGGCGAGCTCGCGCCCGACCTCGCGCACGATCTGGCCGTAGTTGTGCTCCACGACCAGAACGCGCTTCGCGCCCTTCGCCCGCGCGGCGAGCTCCGCACCCGGAAAGGGCCAGAGCGTCACGGTGCGGAAAAGCCCCGCCCGGATCCCCGCCTCGCGCGCGTCGCGCACGGCTTTTTTCGCGGCGCGGACCGTTCCGCCGTAACAGACGACGAGCGTCTCCGCGTCGCCCGTGAGGAACTCGTCCCACTGCACGATGTCGGCGCGGCCGAGCTCGATCTTGCGCATCAGGCGCTCCACGAGCTTCTGCGCCTCCGCCGGCGAGCTCGTCGGGTAGCCGCGCTCGTCGTGGGTCAGACCCGTGACATGGTAGCGCCAGCCCATGGCGAAGGGCGGGATCACCGGCACGAGCGTCTCCGGGTCGCCGCGATAGGGCAGCCAGTCCGTATCCGCCTTGTCCGGCAGCGCGCGGTCCACGACCTCGTATTCGCCGGGCTGCGGCACGCGGACGCCCTCGCGCAGATGACCCACGAGCTCGTCCATCAGAAAGATGACCGGCACGCGGTAGCGCTCGGAGAGGTTGAAGGCACGGACGGTGAAGTCAAACGCCTCCTGCACCGTGCCGGGTGCGAGGGCGATCACGGGGTGGTCGCCGTGCGTGCCCCAGCGCGCCTGCATCACGTCGCCCTGCGCGGGGCTCGTCGCCATGCCTGTGGAGGGTCCCGCGCGCTGGACGTCCACGACGACGCAGGGCATCTCCGTCATCGCGGCGAGCCCGATATTCTCCTGCATCAGCGAAAAGCCCGGACCGCTCGTCGCGGTCATCGCCTTGACGCCCACGGCGGACGCGCCGATGATCGCCGCCATGCTGGAGATCTCGTCCTCCATCTGAATAAAACGGCCTCCGATCTTTGGCAGCAGCTCGGAGGCCTGTTCAGCGATCTCTGTGGAGGGTGTGATGGGGTAGCCGGCGTAAAAGCGCATCCCGGCGGCGATCGCACCGCGGAGGCACGCCTCGTTCCCCTGCATCAGGACCATCTCAGCCAACTGCTTCGCCCTCCCGCTCGACAAGATAAACGGCGAAGTCCGGGCAGAGGCTCTCGCAGAGCCCGCAGGCAACGCAGTCCGTGCCGGGGACCGTATGCACCCTGCCGCCGACGAGCTTCAGAACATGCTTGGGGCAGAATTCCACGCAGACGCCGCAGCCCTTGCACCAGACGGGATTGAGTTCCAGAGTTTTCATATCGGATTCTCCTTATCAGGGAAATTTGCATTTTCGTGTTTTATAACTTGCATTATACTCCTCTCTGCCGCATTTGTACACCGTGATTTTAGCCAAACTTTCCGGAATTTTTCGGCAGTTTG
>CALJDB010000104.1 GCA_938023775.1 uncultured Clostridia bacterium | reverse complement strand
GGAAGCGGGCTTTTTCGTCAGGCTTCATCTCGGACATGTCCCGGCCGTCAAAAAAGATTTTTCCACTGCTTGGAGTATCAAGAGCCCCCATAAGATGCAAGAGGGTACTCTTGCCGGAGCCGGAGGGTCCGATGATGCTGACGACCTCGCCGGAGTCGACCGAGAGGGAGATGTCGCGCAGCACGGGCATGCCGCCGAAGGATTTCTGAATATTCTTCATTTCCAGGATCATCTTGCGGTCTCTCCCTTATTTATAATAGGCAAGCGCCTTCTCGCAGCGCTCCATGCCGAAGGCGACGGCGTAATTGAACACATAGTAGAAGATGCCCGCGGCGACGAAGGCGAGCATGCCGGGGGAGTTCGGCGCGACGGCGATCTGCTTGGCGCGGGTGAACATCTCCACCATACCGATGGCATAGGCGAGGGAGGTGTCCTTCACGAGCGTGATGACCTCGTTCGTGACGCTCGGAAGCACGCGCTTTACCATCTGGGGCAGAATGATCTTGCCGAAGGTCTGTCCTCCGGTATAGCCGAGCACCTCCGCCGCCTCATACTGACCGCGGGGGATGGAGTCGATGCCGCCGCGGTAAATCTCCGCGAAATAGGCGGCGTAGTTGATGACGAACGCCGCGATCGTTGCGGCGAAGCGCCAGTTGCCCGGCGGCGTGATGCCGAAGAGCAGGTTCGGTCCGTAAAACACGACGAGCAGCTGGAGCATCAGCGGCGTGCCGCGCATGATGGAGATATAAATGCGCACGATCACCGCGACAGCCCGGCAGCGGCTCCGCCGCCCGAAATAAACCAGCAGCCCCAGCGGCAGCGAGCCGAGGAGCGTCAGGAAAAAGATCGACATCGTCGTAAGAAAGCCCTCGCCCAGCAGGACGAGCATGGTCTGGATGGTCATGGTTTTTCAGTCCTCGTTTCAGCAGGAATGGGCAGGAGCCTTCCGGCTCCCGCCCTATAAGCTTCGCAGAATTGCGGTTCAGAAACGCCCTCTCTTTTACTTGAGCATGCAGAGGCTCTCGATCACGAGTCCGGAGTCGACGTACTTCTCCGCGATCTGCTTCATCGTGCCGTCCTCCGCCATCTTGAGCAGCTCGGCGTTGACGGCGTCGCGCAGCTCGGTGTTGCCCTTGAGGAAGCCGACGGCGTACTGCTCGGTGGAGACCGCCTCGTCGAGAATGACGTAGCCGCCGCCGTTATTTGCGATTTGGTAAGCCGCGACGCCCTGGTCGACGACGACCGCCTGCACGGTGCCCTGATTGAGCTCCATAAAGCCCATGTTGTAGTCGCCGAGCTCGATGACCTCCTTCAGCGTGGACTTGAAGTCGGTGTTGCCGTTCAGCGCATCGGCGCCGGAGGAGGCGGACTGGACCATCACGCTCTTGCCGGCGAGGTCCGCCATGGAGGTGATGCCGGAGTCGGCCTTCACGACGAGGACGATGGAGTTGTCGACGTAGGGATCGGACCAGGTGTATTCGTCCTCGCGGCCGGTGCAGGTGAAGCCGTTCCAGATGCAGTTGATGGTGCCCGCCTTCAGCTCCGCGTCCTTGCTGTTCCAGTCGATGGGCGTCGCCTTGAACTCCCAGCCGAGGCGCTTGCAGAGCTCCTCCGCCATCGCGAGGTCAAAGCCGTCATAGCTGCCGTCCGCGGCGACAAAGCCGAACGGGGGGAACTCCGCGTCGAAGCCGACGATGAGCTGCTTGGTCTCTTCCTTCTTTCCGCCGCAGGCGCAGAGGGCAAACACCATGCACAGCGCCAGAACG
>CALJDB010000103.1 GCA_938023775.1 uncultured Clostridia bacterium | reverse complement strand
CGCCCTCGGACACGCCGATGCGGTTGATCAGATAGCAGATGATCATGAACACCAGCGTGAAAATGATGCAGCCGAACGGGTTCGTCAGCATCGCACCGAAGGTGTTCGCGCCGGAGAGTTCGATGCCGAAGGCACTCTGGATGCCGAAGCTGAGCTCCGCGAGGTTCAGGGACATATATTGAATGGTATAGCCGCCGAGCACCGAGTAAAACGTCATAATAAGGAACGGCGAGAGCACCGCGAGCCAGCCGATCCACTTGAAGCGCCCGCCCATCTTGTGGTAAGCGCCGACCGCGCCGAGACCGGTCTTGCGTCCGAGCGCGAGCTCGCTCGCCATGATGATGAAGCCGACGAAAACGCCGAGCGCGATATAGACCAGCAGGAAGGTGAAGCCGCCGGACTTGCCCATCTTATATGGGAAGCCCCAGATGTTGCCGAGCCCGACGGCGGAGCCGATCGCCGCCATCAAAAAGCCGAAGGTGCTCCCCCAGGAGCCGCGTTTTGTTTCCATATTCTCTTTACCTCTCTCTCAAAAATACACCGAACAGGTTGATGTGCTGTCTACTCTAACATTACACTTGCTAATTGTAAAGGTCCATGTTATCATAGTAATCATTACGAGTTCTCATATCTCGATTTCAAAGAGAGGGGCGGAGACGGGATGGACAGCAAGAAAATTCAGGCGCTGCTGACGGTGCGGGAGACGGGAAATCTGACCCGCGCGGCGGAGGCGCTGCAATACACCCAGTCGGGCATGACGCACATGATGCAGGCGCTCGAGCGCGAGCTGGGGCTGGCGCTTCTGCGGCGCGGGCGCAGCGGCGTCAGCCTCACGGAGGAGGCGGAGGCGCTCGTTCCCGCGATGGAGCGCTTCGCGGCGGCGGCGGAGGCGCTGGAGCGCGCCGTGGAGCACAGCAAGGGAAGCCGCCACCGGCGGCTGCGCGTCGGGGCGTATTCGAGCATGGCGCAGCACTGGCTGCCGGAGATCGTCCAGCGCTTCCGCAGCGACGAGCCGGAGGCAGAGGTCAGCATCCGCATGGGGTCCGTCACGGAGCTGCTGGGGCTGCTGCGCGCGGGCGAGGTCGACTGCGCCTTCGTAAGCTACCTCGCCTCCGGCATGACCGAGGCGCTCGACTGGCTGCCGCTGCATAACGACGAGCTCGTCGCCGTTTTGCCGGAGACTTACCCGGTCAAGGGCGCGCTCTTCGGCGTGCGGGGCTTTTCCGGCAAGGACTTCTTAATGCCCGGCGACGATTTCGAGCTGGACATCCTGCCGATGCTCGCGGCAAACCATGTCCAGCCCGTCGTGCGCTATACGAATATGAACGACCCGACGATCCTGTCCATGGTCGAACACGGGCTCGGCGTATCGGTGCTGAGCGAGCTCGTCATCCAAGGGCGGCGCGACCGCGTCCTCGCCCTGCCCCTGACGCCCCCGGCATACCGCGAGCTCGGCGTAGCCACCCGCGCCGACAGCCGCGGCCAGAAGCTCTTAGCGCGATTCATCGACACCGCGAAGGCGGCGGTGATGGAGATGTATAAGGGGCTCAAATGAGGGGGGGACGCCGCCTGCGTTTTAACAAAATCCATGCCGCGGAGCGGCACCCTTTAAAGGCTCCCCTGTGTAAGGGGAGCTGGCGCGCAAAGCGCGACTGA
>CALJDB010000102.1 GCA_938023775.1 uncultured Clostridia bacterium | reverse complement strand
GATTGCAAAGGTAGTAGTAGAAATCGATGCGGGAGGCGGGAAAAATGAAGCTCAGTATGTGGACGATCTGCGCGGAGCTGGAAGCGCGGGGGCTGGACGCGGCGGCAAGCATCGACGCCGGGCTGCCGCGCATCTCGGCGTTCCGCCAGAGCGCCGCGGACAGCTACAGCGCGCGCTATGTGGAGATCGTGCCGCCGGAGCAGATCCCCGGCGCGGGAAAGACCGGCGCGGCGCTCGTGAACGACATGGACTATATCCTCGTGCCGAATGCGGACGCGGCGCAGCTCAGCAACTGCCTGAGCGAGATCTTCGAGTTTTATAATGAGTGGGAGCGCCAGCTCTACTCCCTCATGGTCGAGGGCGCCTCGCTCCAGCAGCTGCTGGACGCGGCGAACACGGCGTTCCGCCGCCCGATGTTCATCAAAAACGACAGCAGCTGGACCTTCGCCATCACCCACGGCTACCCGGCGGACACCCACCCGGACTGGGCGCGCATGGAGGCGAGCGTCGGCAAGCACACGCTCGACTACGACGCAGTGCGCACCGTCAGCACGGACCCGGAGTTCCAGAACGTCTTCAACGAAAAATACCCTGTCGTGGCGCGCTCCCCGGCTTACGGCGCGATGATATTGCACGCCAACATTTTCCTGAGCTCCCGCCGCGTGGCGGAGATCATCGCGCTGGAAAACGGCCGCCCCTTCAACCGCGGCGAGGTCCATCTGATGCACACCTTTGCGGAGCTCGTGGAGAAATATGTCCGCAGCAACACGGAAAAGCTCATCGCCGTGTCCGACCCCTCCGTGCTGCTGACAGCGCTGCTCGAGGGGCGCGAGATCGGCGAGACGAACGTACCGGACTTTTTCCGCAGCCGCGGTCTCGCCCCGGGCGGGGAGCTCGCCCTCGCGGTCATTGAGGGCAAAAACCGCTCGGACACGCCCATCCTCGCCGTGCTGCGCGGTCGGCTGGAGGAGTTTTTCGCCGGCGCGGTCGTGTTCTCCTACCGGGGACAAGTCGTCTGCCTGCTCGGTCTCGGACCGAAGCGCAGCTATGTGCAGGCGCAGCGCCAGCTCGCCTCCCAAATCCCGCCGGATGCCTTTCTCTGGGGGCTCAGCTATGAATTCACCGGACTCGACGCGCTGCCGGCGTATTACGCGCAGGCATCCACCGCGCTGGAGCAGGCGGTCCGCAGCGGCGAGAGCTGGGCGACCATGTATCAGATCGCATGCCGCTGCCTCGCCGCCGAATGCCGCGAAAGCCCCACGCTGCGCCGTCTTGTCCACCCCGACCTCGCCCGTCTGCGCCGCGCCGACGAGGAGGAAAAAACGCAGTACAGCCGCACGCTTTTCGAATACCTCCTCTGCGGCGGGAACTACACCGACACCGCTGGGCGCATGGGGCTTCACCGCAACAGTCTCATCTATCGCATGAATAAAATTCGGTCCATCATGCACACCAGCCCCGACGATCTCGAAAACCGCGAGCTGCTGCTCCTGCGGCGGACGAGCCGCGTGGAGGAGGGCGACATCGTGGCGTTTTACTATAATAACAAGCTGCTTGTCCGGCGCGTCGTCGCCGTCGGGGGGACGCAGGTCACTGTCGAGAACGACGGGACCGTCGTCGTGAACGGCGCGGCGCTGGACGAGCCTTATCTCACGGAAAAGTCTGCGGGTCAGCGGAGTCAGGAGTTTCCCTGCTTCGTCCCGCCGGACAGCTATTTCGTGATGGGGGATAACCGTGCGGAGGCGATGGACAGCCGCCTGAAGGAGATCGGCACGGTCCCGGCAGACAGGATTCTGGGAAAGGTTTTATTTGCGGAGTAAACGGAGGGAACCTTGAACGAGCGCTGGAAGCACTCAAACAAAAGAATATGGGTCTTCGCTGCGCTCTGCGCTCTGCTGCTGCTTTCACTCGCCGGCGCTGCGGGGGCGATCTTCTCCGCCGTCGGACTGGAGCAGACGCCGCAGTGCGGCATGGCGGAGCACCGCCACAGTGAGAGCTGCTACCTCGGCGACGTGCTCATCTGCGGCGAGAAGGCGCATACCCATGGTGAAAACTGTTATCTTCTGCTGCTGGGGGATAACGACATCAACGCGCTTTTAAGCCGCGTTGCCGCCTCGGAGGGGCGGAGTCTCAAGAGCGTTTTGCAGACCCTGCTGCTGAAAAAATCGGCGGACATGTCCGCCATCGTCTTCCCGGAAGGGGAAGACGATGAAGCGCTGGTTCCGACCGAGACCCCGGCGGAGACGCCCTCGCTGACGCAGGCGGCCATCGCCGCGGTGAACGCTGCGGAGGCGCAGGAGACGCCCGCGCTCGTGCTCAACGAGCGCCTCACCCAGCCCGCCGAGGGCAGGACCGAGAGCGAGGGCGCGCTGCTCCAGGACCTCCTTATCCGCTCCGGCGTCGCGACCCTCGCCATCGGCGACACGCCCGGCAATGCAGACAACACGGTCTATTTTTACATACGGCTCGACGGCAAGCTGACCTACGTCGGGAGCGGGGCGCTGACGGCGACCAGCAGCGGTTGGTTGAACTATTACTTTCAGATCTCCAAAACCGACGCCGTATCAAACTACACCGACCAGCTCGTGACGAACCTGACGAGCAGCAATATCCAGAGCAATGGATACTATTTCCGCTATACGACCTCGACCCCGACAGGCACAGCGAGCTTCGACTCCGCCGCAACAGCGGGCGGCAGCTACGTCCGCTTCGGCAGCGACTGGTACGACATCGCCGACGCCCGCTACGCGATCCTGAGCTCCACATCAGGGTCCACCACCCCCATCGACTTCTACACCTTGACCCTCGACTACACCGCCGTGAGCGGCAGCACCACCAAACGCTACGTCGAGAGCGGCTACGCTTACACCCTCCCGACGCTGACGGACGCGCACTGGGAGGACGCGGACGGGAACACGATCACCTCCGTCACCGTCGCGGCGACAACGACGGTCTACGCCCGCCCGAACACCTGCACCGTCACCTATTACGTGGACGGGATGGTGCATGCCGCCGACACGCAGCGCGCCAACACCGCCTATACGCTGCGCGCCCTGCCCGCCGGCTATGACTTCTGGCGCAGCGGCAGCGCGGGGAATTACGGCTTCTATCCCGGCGGCACGTCGATGACCCTCAACGGCGACCTCACGCTCGCCGCCGTGCGCTACGTGACCGCGACGTTCCAATACTTGGACGGCAGCGTCACGACCCAGCGCGTCCTGCCGGGCCAGAGCGTCACGGTGCCGAGCGGCTACTGGACCGCCGGCACGGTGAGCTACACCGGCGGCACGACGCTTACGATCGAGAGCGACCTCCTCTTTACCGAGGCCGAGGGTCCGCCTCTGATGGTGAACTACAACATCAACTGGGCCACGCCGGGCGGCCTTACCGCGCCTGCCGTCGCCCCGTCTGTGCAGGACGGTCAGACGACGGAGACCGTCGCCTCCGGCACGACCCACACCGTCAAAAACGTCACGGAGCGCACCGTCGTGCTGGCGTTTTCGAGCGTAACGAGCCGCTACGGTGCGGTCTACTTCACCGGCTGGCTGACCGAGACCGGCGAGACGATCCAGCCAGACTCCCGCATCGGCTACGGAGAGCTCGCGCAATATGACGCGAACGGCGACGGTACCGTGGCCCTCACGGGGCAGTGGGACTACCATGCGCTCAAGAGCGTCAACTTCTTTGTGAAGTATAATTCCTCCTACGCCGACGGCAACACCGGCGCGGACGCCTATACCCCCG
>CALJDB010000101.1 GCA_938023775.1 uncultured Clostridia bacterium | reverse complement strand
CGCGCCGGAGAGATAGATGACCTCCTCGTGGAGCGGGGTCTTGTTGCGGTTGATATAGCTCACGAACTCGCGGATGCCGCCTTCGTAGCACATGGAGTCGTAGCGCTCTTCGACGGGCTTCTCGGCGCTCTCCGGGCGCTCGTCGGCAATGGTGATATGCAGCCCGGCGTTTAAGAACGCCTGCTCGCGCATGCGGGTGTGGAGCGTTTCGTAATCGTAGACGAGATCGTCGAACATCTCCGGGTCCGGCTTGAAGCGCACGGTGGTGCCGGTATGGTCCGTCTCGGCGATGATGGTCATGTCCTGCGTCTTGACGCCGCGGGAAAACTTCATTTGGTAGACGTTCCCGTTTTTGTGGACCTCCACCTCCAGCCACTCGCTGAGCGCGTTGACGACGCTCGCGCCGACGCCGTGGAGACCGCCGGAGACCTTGTAGCCGCCGCCGCCGAACTTGCCGCCGGCGTGGAGCACGGTGTAGACGACCTCCAACGCGGGAAGACCGGTCTGCTCCTGAATATCGACGGGAATGCCTCTGCCGTCGTCCGTGACGCGGATGACGTTGCCGGGCTCGATCGTGACCGTGATGTGCTTGCAGTAGCCCGCGAGCGCCTCGTCGATGGCGTTGTCTACAATCTCGTAGACGAGGTGGTGCAGACCGCTCGACGACGTGGAGCCGATATACATGCCCGGACGCTTCCGGACCGCCTCCAGACCCTCTAAGACCTGAATTTTGCTGGCGTCATAGTCGACGTTTATTTTTTCGTTGATATCAGACATATCCTCTGTGATCCTTCCCAAAATTGTTTACTCAAAAGAAGCGTCCAGCCCGCGCCCCGCGCTGCGGCGCAGGAGCGTGGAGGTGTTCAGCTGGCTCAGATAGACCCGCTGTCCCGCTTTTTCGTCCGCGCAGACGATAAAGCTCTTCGGAATCTCGTCCCCGGCGGCGTTGATGACGCTGCCCGCCCGCTCCGCTGCGGCGAGGAACTGCCGCGTCCGGGGAGACTGGGAGGCATTGTCGAGATCGAATACACCGACTAAATCCGCCTTGCGGATGACGACGCTATTTCCGAGATGCAGATACATAGCTTCCCTCTCTCACTCCTGAATCCGCCCGCCGCGGACGAAGATCACGCGGCCGCCGGTTTTTTTGACAATTTGCTCATCCTCGCAGCAGGTGATGAGCGTCTGGCCGCCGCCGATGCGGTTTAAGACAAACTCCTGCCGCCGGGCATCGAGCTCGCTCAGCACATCGTCGAGCAGCAGCACGGGGTATTCGCCCGTTTCGCGCAGAAAAATTTCCCGCTCGGCGAGCTTGATGGAGAGCGCGGCGGTGCGCGTCTGGCCCTGGGAGGCGAAGGCGCGGGCGGGTCTGCCGTTGACCGTGATCTCCAGATCGTCCTTGTGAATGCCCGTGAGGCAGCTCGCCGCGGCTTTTTCGGCATCGCGGTGGGTGCGCTGGTGGGCGCTGACCTCCTCATAAATGGCTCGCTCGCTCGCGGTCGGGTCCGTCACGGTGCTGACCGTGCGGTATTCGATGCCGAGCGTCTCCCCCGCGCCGGAAAACTCCCGGTGGATGGGGGCGGCGGCGTCAGATAGCGCGCGGGCGAAGGACACGCGGTAGCGGATAATCTTGGCGGATAGGCGCGCGAGCGAATCGGAAAATTCGTCGAAGCAGTCCATCATCGCGCGGTCTTCGCGGTAGTCGCGCAGGAGGCGCATTTTGTTTTCATATACGCGCCCGTAGTCCGCGATGAGCTTTCCGTAGCCGGGGCGGAGCTGACAGATGGCGAGGTCCATGAGACGCCGCCGCGCCGCCGCGCCGTCCCGGATGAGTCCGAGATCGTCCGGAGAGAAAAGCACGGCGCGCACCGTTTCGCTCATTTCCGCAGCCGAGGCGCGGGCGCCGTTGCGCTGCAAAAGCTTTTTCTGCCCGCGGCGGAGCAGAATGTCGAGCTGCTGCTCGCGCTCGCCGGACCAGACCGCGGCGCGCAGCCGGGCGGCGTCCCGGTCGAAGCCGATGAGCTCGCGGTCGAACCTTGTGCGGAAGCTGCGCGCCCCGGCGAGGTAATAAACCGCTTCGAGCAGATTGGTCTTGCCCTGCGCGTTTTCGCCGGAGATGACATTGATGCCGGGGTCGAAGTCCACCGCCGCGGCGTCATAGTTCCGCCAGCCTTCGAGCGCAAGGGCGCAGACTCTCATGCCTGCTTCACGGCGAACTCCTCGCCGTTAAAACTCACCGTGTCGCCTGCGCGGAGCTTTTTGCCCCGCATCGTGCAGACCTCGCCGTTGACGGAAACCTCGCCGCCGGCGATTCGGACCTTTGCCTCGCCTCCGGTGCCGCAGCAGCCGGTGAATTTCAGAAAAGCATCCAGCTTGATAAAATCCGTGGAAATTTCGATGTCGGTCATGTCGGCTTTACTCCCCCGCCTTCAGGCGCACCGGCAGGATCATATAGAGGAAGCCCTCCGTCCCGTCCGCCGGGGTGATGACACAGGGGGAAGACCCGGTGTTGAGGTTGACCTTTACCTCGTCCGCGGGCGCGGCCTTCAGCGCGTCGAGCAGGTAGCGGTTATTGAAGCCGATCTCGATCTCGCCGCCGTCGCCGTCCACCGTGCAGACGTCCTCCGCCTTGCCGAGCGCCGTGGCGCAGACGATATGGATCTCGTTCAGACCGAAGGTGCAGCGGAGCGGGTTTTTGATCTTGTCGTCGATGATTAAGCTGACACGCTCGGCCGTGCGCTGGAGAAAGTGGCGGTCCGCCGTGACGGAGACGTTGAAGGCGCTCGGAACGGTCTTGCGGTAGTTGAGAAACTCGCCCTCCAGACGGCGGGAGAGCAGCACGGTCGTGCCGATGGTGAAGCTGATGTGCTTACTGCCGAGCGCGATGCGGACGGGCTCGTCCGTGTCGGCGCAGAGCTTTTCAAGGTCGCCGAGCGCCGTGCCGGGCACGATGAAGCTGCAATCGTCGCCCGCACCGTCGACCGTCTCGCGGCGCAGCGCGAGGCGGTAGCCGTCCACGGCGACGACGGTCAGCATCCCGCCGCTGATCTCGAAGAGCTCGCCGGTATAGACCGGGCGCGCTTCGTTGTCGGACACGGCGAAGATCGTCTGGCGGATCATCTCGCCGAGAAGGTTCTGCGGCAGGGAAACGCCGGTCTGGCCGTCCACGCCGGGCAGCTCCGGATAGTCGTTGAAGTCGGTGCCGATGATGGAAAATTCCGAGCTCTCGCAGGAGATAGTGACGTTCATCCCCTCAGTCTTGACGGTGACGATTCCGTCCGGCATGGAGCGGACAATGTCGCCGAAGATGCGCGCGCCGAGGACGATGCTGCCCTGCTCGGCAACGTCGGCGTCCACGCGGGTGTAGATCGCCTTTTTGAGATCATAGCCCGTGATCTTCAGATTGCCGACGCCTGCCTCCAGAAGCAGACCCTCCAGCGCCGGGATCGGGCTTTTCGCACTCGCCGCCTTCGCCGCGGTGTTGACCGCCTGCTGGAGTACGCTGCGCACACAGGAAAATTTCATATTGCTGCCTCCTTAGAAAGAAAGATAGATTATAATTTTTAGAAAAAGTCGTATTAGTGAAAACTTTTGTTGAAAAGTGGAAAAACACGGGAAATATCAAGGCTTTGCGCCGGTGAAAACTTTTCCGGGTTTTTCACAGCTTTTAAAAGCGACAGATTGGCGACTTTGTTTTCCACCGTTTTCAACAGAAAACTTTTCAGTTTTCCACCAAGCCAGTTGAAAAAAGCCTCGCAGAGTTTGCGGCGCGCACGTGCTCGCCAAAGGTGAGTGCGCTGAGCGGAGTGAATCCTTTTCAAACGAAAGCGCCTTTGGCGCTTTCGTTTGAGGCTTTAGCCCTCGCGCGGGCGGGAGTTAATGTTGCTCGTGATGTCCCGGATGGTCCCGGCGAGGTCGGTGTTGTTCTTCATGCTCTCCTCGATCTTCGTGACGGAGAAGGCGATGGTCGCGTGGTCGCGGTTCAAAAATTCGCCGATCGCGTTCAGGGGCAGGTTCGTCAGGATGCGGATGAGATACGCCGTAACGTGGCGGGCGTTCGCGATGGTCTTCTGGCGGCTCTGGCCCTTGACCTCCTCCTCGGAGACCTGATAATAGCGCGCGACCTCGGCGAGGATGCTGTCCGGCGTCGGGACGTAAATGCCGTTCTGGATGACGGTGCGGATCGCCTCGTCGATGATGGCGCGGGTGATGGGACCCTCCGTAATCTCCTTGTAGGCGGAAAGGCGCTTCACGACGCCCTCCAGCTGGCGGATGTTGCTCGTCAGCTTTTCCGCGATGTACTGCACGTTCTCGTCGGAGAGCGCCATGCCGAGGTGCCCCGCCTTGTCGCGGATGATCGCCATGCGCGTCTCCGTGTCGGGGGGCTGCACGTCCGCCATCAGCCCGCCCTCGAAGCGGGTGCGGAGCCGGTCGTCCAGCCGGGCGATCGCCATCGGCGGGCGGTCCGAGGTCAGAACGATCTGATGACCCGACTCATAGATGTTGTTGAAGGTGTGGAAAAATTCCTCCTGCGTGCTCTCCTTGCCGGCGATAAACTGGATATCGTCGACGAGAAAGAGGTCCACGTTGCGGTATTTCCGGCGGAACTCCTCCGCCTGTCCCTCGCGCAGGGAGTGGACCATCTCGTTCAAAAACTCGTCGCCCTTGATGTAGATGATCTTCGCCTCCGGGTCGTTTTCGTGGATGGCGGAGCCGATGGCGAGCAGCAGGTGGGTCTTGCCGAGTCCGGAGTTGCCGTAAATGAAAAGCGGGTTATAGAGCTTGCCGGGGTTTTCCGCCACGGCGATGGCCGCGGCGTGGGCGTATTTGTTCGACGGTCCCACGACGAAGTTATCGAACGTGAAGCCCGCGACCTCCGGGAGCGTATCGTCCGTTTTCGTTTCGGAGATGTAGCTGTCCAGCTCGTCCCCGGCGAGGATCGTCAGCTTGAACTCGGCGGAGAAAAGGTCGCTGAGCGCATCGATGATCGTCTGGGCAAAGCGGGACTGGATAATGTCGCGCTTGAACTCCGTGGGGGTGTGGATGACGAGCCGGTTATTCACGATCTCGACCGGCGTGCAGTCGTCAAACCAGGTGTTCAGCGCCGTGGCGGTCAGATTCTGCCCGAGAACGGCAAGAACGCTGTTCCATATGTCGTTGAGGGAATTCATTCTTTCTCTCCTTACTAACTGCGCGCTTCGGGCGCTAT
>CALJDB010000100.1 GCA_938023775.1 uncultured Clostridia bacterium | reverse complement strand
GCCTGCACGTCGATACCGGCGGTGGGCTCGTCGAGGATGAGCACCTTCGGCTCCGCGGCGAGCCACTTGGCGATGACCACCTTCTGCTGGTTGCCGCCGGAGAGCTGGCTGAGCTTTTTGTGCTCGCTCTCCGTCTTGATGCGCAGCTCGTCGATGAAGCGGCGGGCGAGCGCGCTTTTTTTCTTCCGGTTTTCCACGCCGTGGTCGCTGATGCGGTCGAGCACGGCGAGGGCGATGTTGTCCTCGATGCTGTGGATGGCGACGATGCCCTGAAGCTGGCGGCTCTCCGGCACCATGGCGATGCCGCGGGCGATGGCGCGATTCACGGTCAGGTTTTTCAGCTCCTCGCCCTCAAGCAGCACCTGCCCGGTCTTAAAGCGCTCGATGCCGAACAGCAGCTGCATCAGCTCCGTGCGCCCGCTGCCGACGAGCCCGGCGAAGCCGAGGATCTCGCCCCGGCGGAGCCGGAAGCTGACGTCGGAAAAGCGCTTTCCGTCGCCGAGACCGCGCACGTCCAGCACGACCGGCGCGTCGGAAAAATCGCGGTGACGCCGCGCGGCGTAATCGTCGTGGCTGATTTCGCGGCCGACCATGGCGGTGACGACCTTGTCAAAGTCGAGGTTCGCGATCTCGTCTGTCAGGACGGACACGCCGTCGCGCAGGACCGTGATGCGGTCGGCAAGGCGGAAGATCTCGTCCATGCGGTGGGAGATATAGATGATGCTGGTGCCCTCCTCCCGGAGCCGGCCGATGATCTGGAACAGGGCGTCCGCCTCCGCTTTGGAGAGCGTGGAGGTCGGCTCGTCCATCACGAGCAGCTTCGGCGTGATGGCGATGGCCTTGACCGCCTCGGCGATCTGCCTGCGCGCCATGGAGAGCTTCGCGACCTTCTCGTCAGGATTTAAGTCGATGCCGTAGCGGTCCAGAATGCGCTGCGTCTCCTCGCGCATGCGGCGGCGGTCGGTCAGAAGCCCGCCGCGCGTCGGTTCCTTGCAGAGAAACACGTTCTCCGCCACTGTGAGCGTCGGGACGAGGCTCAGCTCCTGAAAGATGGCGGCGATCCCGTTCTGCGCCGCCTCGTGGGGAGAGCTCAGCTTCAGCTCCCTGCCGTCGAGGACGACCGTCCCGCCGTTTTTGGGCACGATGCCCATCAGGATCTTGATCAGCGTGCTCTTGCCCGCGCCGTTTTCGCCGACGAGCGCGTGGACCTCACCGCGGCGCAGGGTAAAGTTGACCTTTTTCAGGACCGGCACGCTGCCGTAGGATTTTTCAATGTCCCGCATGTCCAGCAGGACGTCATTCACCGGTTCCAATGCTTTGTTTCACGCTCCTTTGCCCGCTTTTTTGAGAAAGCGGGCGGCGCCGTCCGAGGGGTTTTTGCCGGCGGCGCCGCCCTGAATGATTTCAGATTATGGTTTTCTTACTTGGCGAGCGCCGCTGCGACCTCGCTCGGCAGCTCCATGCGGAAGGAGAGCTCCCATGCCTCCTTCAGATTTTCCTTGGTGGCGACGATGCAGGGGGTGTTGATGCGCTCCGGGCAGTCCTTGCCGGCGGCGCCGATGACGGCGGCGAGGGCGCAGGCGAGACCGGACTCAAAGGAGCTCTGGGTGCCGCAGCCGGCGAAGGCGCCGTCGGTCGCCATGGAGTAAGCGCTGGCGTCCATCATGTCCGGACCGGTGCAGAGGACGTGGAAGCCGAGGGCGTTCGCGCCGTTGCCGAGCGCGATGCCGAGCTCGTCGAAGCCGCCCCAGATACCGAGGATGTCGGGATAAGCCATGACGATCGCCTCGCCGACGGCAGTGCCGGTGTCGGGCGTGGCGCCCGTGGTGAAGGAGTCGATGACCTCAACGCCGGCGTCCTTCGCCGCCGCCTGTGCGCCGCGCAGGCGCTGCACGGTGCGGCTGTTCTCGTCGGTGACGGAGGCGTCGATGTTGCAGATGGCGTACTGGCCCATGCCGCCCTTTTCGATCATCAGGCGCATGCAGGTGTAGCTGATGGTGTAGTTGTCGGCGACGACGGTGCCGATGTAGTCGGTGCCGTGCTCGGTGCCGTCCACGGCGGCTTCGTAGTAGACGACCTTGATGCCCGCGTCGATCGCGGACTGGACGCAGGACTGCATCGCGCCGGAGTCGAGGACGTAGACGATCATCAGGTCCGGCTTTAAGGACACGGCGTTCTCCACGTTCGTGATCATGCTTTCCACGGCGAAGCCGGCGTCGGTGACGCTCAGGATCTCGATGTTCAGCTTCTCGAACACGCTGGTGATGCCGGCGATGAACGCCTGGGACCAGTAGGAAGCGTTTTCGTGCATGCAGACGACGGCGGTGAGGTTCTGGCTCTTCACGTTCTCCAGATCCTCATCGGTGAGGATGTCCAGCAGGTCGGTCACGGTCGCCCACTCGCTGTTGCTGTAATCCAGAATGGTCTCGCCGTCCGGGATGAGCGGCTCAATGCCGAGGTCCGCCTTCGTGACGGTCGGCTCGGCGGGCGTCGGGGTCTCCGTTCCGCCGGAGGGCTGCTCGGTGACGGGGGTCTTGGTGGGATCCGGCTGCTTGGTTTCAGTCGGCTGGGTCGTTCCGCCGCAGGCGGCGAGTCCGAGCACCATTACAAGAGCAAGGGCGATGCACAGTACTTTTTTCATGATGTCCTCCAATTTCATTTTTTGTTTTTTTGAATAACGGCAGCCGCGGAGCGCGGTGATGCGCCGGTATTACCGATTTGCGGTCTTGAACGCCTGCGCCGTTTCGATCAGCGCGCGTTCGATGGGGATGCGGTCCATGCCGGAGCCGGATGTGAAGCCCTGCGCATTGCAGCGGCGATACATCTCCGCAGTGTCCGCCGGGGTTGCGAAGGGACCGCCGTGGCCGAGCAGGATGATGTCCGGATTCTCCGCGCGCGCCGCGTCGAACATGGACTGGAGCCGCGCGCACGCTGCGTCGTAATCGAGCGCGAAGGCGTGGCCCACGAGGCCGCCCGCCGTGCCGCCGCAGTGGGGGGAGACGGCGTCCGCGCCCGCGGCAGCCATTTTTGCCGCCTGCTCCGGCGTAAACACATAGACAATGGTGAAAATATCGCGTTTGCGGCACAGACGAATCATCTCCACCTCGCGGTCGAAGCCGACGCCCGCGGCCTCCTTGGCGCGGCAGTTTTCAAACATCTGCCGCTCGCCCGCCACGCGCAGCGCGCCGAATTCGTCCGCCGCCACGTCCTTCGCTGCGTTCGCGACAAACTCTGGGCTGTCCGCCTCGCCGGCACTCAGAAAGTTCACGATGCCGGAAAAGCCGAGGTCCATAAACGAGTCGATGAGCTCGTTCAAGTCGCCGTCGGCGGGGAACTGACCGACGTCCACGCCGGCGAGCAGGGGAATGGACTCCGTCGCCGCGAACTGCTCGCGGAACATCTCCTTCACGATCTCGTTCGTGGGCCGCTCCGGCGCGGCGATGCTGGGCAGACCGCGCTGGCGCATCAGGCCGGTGTGCAAAATCATAATGAGGTCCGTGCCGCCCTTTTCGGCCGCCTTGGCGTTCAGGCCGCTGCCCGTGGCCGCAACCAGAAGTGCGTTGCCCCGGTCCATCTGACCGTGCAGCCGCTCCAGAATCTCCGCGCGCGTGCTTTGCTTTCCCATCCTTTTTTCCGCCTTTCGTGCAAAAATCCTAACTTTTTGACCTTAAACACAGTATAAAACAAGAAAATTGCCAAAACAATTTCCAATTCTGCGCGCCGCGTTTATTTTTCCCTGAACAGCCCTGCGCAAAGTGTCGAGCCGCCGCAGAACACCTTCCTGTGAAAATAAAAACAGTCCTGCCGGCCGCTTTTTTAAGCGGTACGGCAGGACTTTTCCTCCGTTGGCGGGAGACTCAGGGCAGATTCATCAGCCCGCGGAACAGCGCCTTATACACGATCCCGGCGATCTCCTCCGGGGAGTCGCGGAAATCGTTCATCATCCAGTTTTCAAACAGATTCATCACGCCGCCGGCGTGGAACGCGCAGGAGAGGTCCCATTGGTCCTCCGGCACGCGCTTGTCGATCTCCAGCATGGTGCAGACGCTGCGCTTGATGTTCGCGACATACTTTTGGCGGAAGTGGACGGACTCCGAGCCGGTGAGCAGCGCGCGGAAGATGCGCTTATTCTCCAGAATGTAGCCCAGCATCTGGGCGTAAGACTCCACATAGGTGTCAACGGAGGGCTTGCGCTTGAGCGCTTCAAAGATCGTTGCGGCGTTGAGCGTCATCACGCCGGAGAGGAACTCGTCCTCCACGCTCTCCAGAAGCCGGAAGATGTCCTCAAAATAGAGGTAGAAGGTCCCGCGCGAAACGTGGCTCGCGCCGGTGATCTCGCTGACGGAGATTTTGGAGAGCGGCTTTTGCAGATAAAGGTCGATGAAAGCGTCCCGGATAAGCTGCCGTGTGGCGGCGGTCTGCGATCGCTTCTGCTCGTGCTCCTGTCTCTGATATGTCATAGCCAGCGCCTCCTTTGTGAAGATCGGGTAAAATATATTATATCCGATGCGTCCCAAATTGCAAGCCCAAGCGCCAAGATTTTGGGCGCTTCGTGCGTCTGCGCCGTCCTTAGTCGAACTTTTTCAAAAACTGCCGCGTGCGCTCCTGCTGCGGCGCGCCGAAGACGGACTCGGGGTCGCCCTGCTCCACGATGACGCCGCCGTCCATGAAGACGACGCGGTTGCTGACCGCGCGGGCGAAGGGCATTTCGTGGGTGACGATGACCATCGTCATCTTCTCCTCCGCGAGCTGGCGGATGACGCGGAGCACCTCGCCGGTCAGCTCCGGGTCCAGCGCGCTGGTCGGCTCGTCGAAAAACAGGATATCCGGCTTCATCGCGAGCGCGCGGGCGATGGCGACGCGCTGCTGCTGGCCGCCGGAGAGCTCGCCGGGATAGGCGCGCGCCTTATCCTCCAGCCCCATCTTGCGCAGCAGCTCCATCGCCTCGGCGCGCACGGTTTTTTTGTCGCGCTTCTGCACGGAAACGGGCGCGTCCATCACGTTTTTCAGCACCGTGAAGTGGGGGAAAAGATTAAAGGACTGGAACACGAGCCCGAAGCAGCGCTTGACCGCCTTCAGCTCCGCCGCGGGCAAATAGCGGCAGTTGCCGTATTCGTCCGTCGTGACGGCATCGGTGTCCATATAGCGGATGGAGCCGGAGTCCACCGTCTCCAGAAACGTGGCGCAGCGCAGGAGCGTACTCTTGCCGGAG
>CALJDB010000099.1 GCA_938023775.1 uncultured Clostridia bacterium | reverse complement strand
AAAAGTTTTATTTGGAATTAGTTGTTTTATGTTGTTTTGTACTTGTGTGGACGCTACTAAGGGGTGTTGTTCACATCATGGAGGTGTGGCTGGTTGCAATAGTAATGGAAGAACAATTTGTTGGGATGGAACGCTTAGCCCTTCTTGTACTTGTACACCTCAATATAGGGCGATTAGTGGCTGTACTGATATCAAACATTGGACTGCTCCTCCTTTCTGCTGCCGCGGCGGAAGCGGATCTGATAGGTGATGAAAAACTCGCTGCCGATGATGAAGAACAAGATGATACCGGTCAGGATGTCCCCGAAGGACTGGTTCAAGTTGAAGATCGTGGAGATCTCCGTCGCGCCGCGGTCTAAAAAGACGAGCAGGAAGCTTGCGAAGATCATAAAGATCGGGTTGAACTTGGCGAGCCACGCAACCATAACGCCGGTGAAGCCTCTGCCGTCGGCGATGGTGGTGGTGATGGTGTGGTCCGTGCCGCCGACGAGGAGCAGACCCGCGATTCCGCAGATCGCGCCGGAGAGCAGCAGCGTGCGCAGTATGACCTTCTCCACCTTGATACCGACATAGCGCGCGGTGCGCTCGCTCTCGCCGACGACTGCAATCTCATAGCCGTGCTTGCTGTAGCGGAGGTAGAGGTACATCGCGACGGTGATGACCGCGACGACGAGGATATTCAGCAGATATTTCTTGCCGCCGATGACGGGCAGCCAGCCCGCCTGGGTGCTCTGGTTGATGATGCCGATCTTGCCCGCGCCCTTCGGGACCTCCCAGACGATGACGAAAAACGCGACGAGCTGGGTCGCCACATAGTTCATCATGAGAGTGAAGAGCGTCTCGTTCGTGTTCCACTTGGCCTTGAAGAACGCCGGGATCAGCGCCCAGATCGCGCCCGCGGCGACGGAGGCGACCACCATCGCGAGGATGAGCAGCGCGTTCGGGACCTTGTCGCCGATCAATATCATGCACGCCACGGCGGCGAGCCCGCCGATGAGCACCTGACCCTCGCCGCCGAGGTTCCAGAAGCGCATCTTGAACGCTGGGGTCAGTGCGAGGGAGATGCAGAGTAAAATGGCGATGTTCTGCCCCAGGATCCAGAGCTTGCGCGGCGTGCCGAACGCGCCCTCGAACATGGTGGCGTAGACCTTGAGGGGGTTCAGCCCCGTAAGCAGCGTCGTCAGCACGGCGCAGAGGATGAGCGCGAGGACGATCGCCCCGGCGCGGATCGCCCACGCGCGGTACCACGGCAGCGCCTTACGCTTGGAAATCTGAATGAGCGGCGCTTTTTGTTTATTCATCGGCTTCCCCTCCCAGCTTTGTCATCATCATGCCGACGCCGCGCTTCGTCGCGCCCCGTCCGGGCACGATGCCGCTGACCCTGCCGCCGCAGAGCACGAGAATTTTGTCGCAGAGCTCCAGCAGCACGTCCAGATCCTCGCCGACATAGACGACGGCGACGCCCTTTTCCTTCTGCTTATTGATCAGGTCATAGATCATATACGAGGAGTTGATGTCCAGACCGCGGACGGCGTAAGCCGTCAGCAGCACGGTCGGCGCGGAGGAAATCTCGCGTCCGACGAGCACCTTCTGAACATTGCCGCCGGAGAGACGGCGCACCGGCGTGGAGATGCCGGGGGTGCTGACCTCCAGCTCGCGCACGACGGTCTCGGCGAGGCTGCGCGGACTCTTGCGGTCCGTAAACAGGCTGCGCCCGCGCCGGAAGGAGCGGAGCATCATATTATCGGCAAGGTCCATGCTGCCGACAAGTCCCATGCCGAGGCGGTCCTCCGGCACGAAGGAGAGGCTGACGCCCAAGTCCGCGATCTGGAGCGGGTCCTTGCCGATGAGCTCCTCGCGGTGTCCGTCGTCGCCGATATAGCTGATGGAGCCGCTCTCCACGGGCTGCAAGCCCGCGATTGCCTCCAGCAGCTCCTTCTGACCGCAGCCGGAAATGCCGGCGACGCCGAGAATTTCGCCGCTGTTTGCCGTGAAGGACACGTCGTCGAGCTTCAGGATGCCGTCCACGCTGCGGACGGTGAGGTTTTTGACCTCGATGCGGGGCTTCGGGTCCACCGGTTCGGGGCGGTCGATGTTGAGCACGACGGGATGGCCGACCATCATGTTGGTCATCTCCTGCGCGCTGGTCTCCTTCGTCAGCATGTCGCCGACAAAATGTCCATGGCGCAGCACGGCGACGCGGTCGCTGAGGTCCTCGACCTCGTGCATCTTGTGGGTGATGATGACGATCGCCTTGCCGTCGTCGCGCATGTTGCGCAGCACGGCGAAGAGCTTGTCCGTCTCCTGCGGGGTCAGCACGGCGGTCGGCTCGTCGAGAATGAGGATGTCCGCGCCGCGGTAGAGCACCTTGACGATCTCGACCGTCTGCTTCTGGGACACGGACATATCGTAGATCTTCTG
>CALJDB010000098.1 GCA_938023775.1 uncultured Clostridia bacterium | reverse complement strand
TATGTCTCGAAAAACCGGGACGAGGAGGCGCTTATGCCGGCTGCCTCCATCTGCGCCAATCTGGTGCTGCCCTCCATGGAAAAGCTCGCCCGGTTCGGATTCCTGATCCCCCGGAAGCGCGAGAAGGCACTGGCGGAGCGCCTTATCGGCGAGATGGAGATCAAGTGCGGCTCCATGGAGCAGCTGGTGTCCAGCCTGTCCGGCGGAAACAAGCAGAGGGTCTCCTTCGGAAAGTGGCTGGGCTGCGACGCGCGGATCCTGATCCTGGACTGCCCCACCCGCGGCATCGACGTCGGCGTCAAGCAGGCCATGTATCGCCTGATCTATGAGCTGAAAACGAAAGGATATTCCTTCATCCTGATCAGCGAGGAGCTTCCGGAGCTCATCGGCATGAGCGACCGGATCCTCATCCTGAAGGACGGCGGCGTGACGGGAGAGTTCAGCCGGAGCGAAAGTCTTTCGGAGCATGACCTGATCCGGGTCATGGTATAGGAGGTCTGGTATGAAGTTCAACAAACAAAAGCTGGGGTCGCTGCTGCCCTTCGCCGCGCTGATCGCGGTATTCCTTCTGTTCACGCTGCTGACGGGCGGACGGCTGGCGACGGCGCGGAGCCTGAGCCGGATGATGACGCAGGCTTACACGGTGATGCTCATCGGTCTGGGCGCGACCTTTATCTACATGCACGGAGGCATCGACTTCTCGCTCGGCTCGGTCCTTGCCCTCTCCGAAATGTGCGCGGCGCTGATGTTCGAGGCGACCGGCTGGTCGTGGACGCTGCTGCCCATGACGATCCTCGTCGCGATGGGCTGCGGGCTGCTGACCGGGCTCGCCACGGTGAAGCTGAATGTGCCGCCCTTTATCGCATCGCTCTGCATGCAGCTTGCCGGCAGAGGTATTCTGACCGCGATCCTGAATTCCCGTATGGTCAGCGTGGCGCAGCTCACCGTTCCCGGCTGGGGCTCCCGCGCGATCGTTTTGGTGCTGATCATCGCGGCGCTCGCGCTGCTGGCGGAGCGCAGCAAGGTCGGCAAATACAACAAAGCCATCGGGGAAAACCGCAAGGCGGCGTGGACCAGCGGCATCAACGTGGGACGCTACCGCCTGCTCGCTTACCTGATCTGCGGCTTTACGCTGGGCGTCGCGGCTTACTTTGACCTGCGCCGCGTCGGCGTGCTGGCGGGCAACACGGGCATGGGCATGGAGATGGACGTCCTGATCGCGCTCGTTCTCGGTGGACTCTCGCTGTCGGGCGGTTACCGCTCCTCTGTCCGCTGCGCTGTCATCGGCAGTCTGACCATCGTCATTCTGGAAAACGGTCTGACCGTTCTGGGTCTGCCCTCCACCTATGTCGGGATCGTAAAGGGCATCGTTTTCCTGTGCATGGTCCTGTTCACCTACAAACGGAACCGCGCCAAGGGCGCGCTTCTCCCCCGGTAAGCGCGGGTGCGCTGCCAAAAAACAAAGCTGGAGGATGAAAAATGAAAACGAAAAAACTGCTGAGCGTGCTCCTGATCCTGGCGATCGTGTTTGCACTGGCCGCCTGCGGCGGGCAGCCGGACGCCGCCGAGACCCCCGACACCCCCACCGCCGCGCCCGGCGGGACCGAGACAGATATGCCCTCTTACAAGATCGGCATCCTCTATCACACGAATTCCGGCGGCTGCTGGGAGCGTATGATGGACGCCGCCGATTATATGGCTGAGGAGCTCAATCTCGACATCGTCACCGCGGTGGGCGGCAACGCCGACGCCATCATCAGCGAGGTGGAGAATTTCATCGCTGCCGGTGTGGACGCGGTGATCGTCGGCAACGACGGCGGCGTTACCTCCCGTCTCGTGGATATCTGCTCCGACGCGGGCGTTTACATCGCCTTCAGTGACTGCGGTCTGAGCGCCATTGAGGAGGCGGACTATGAGACCTATGCCACGAACGAGTACTATCTGGGCCATGTCGCCCACGACGAATACGCCGATTCCCACGCCTGCGCTGAAATGATGATTGCAAACGGCGCCAGGAATTTCGTCATCTTCGGACTGCCTCCCGGAATCTCCACCAACTTTGATAAGCGCGCCCTCGGCGCCATCGACGCCATCAAGGAGGCGGGGCTCAGCTATGTGGAGGCGCGCAGCTATTCCATGGCTGAGATGGGCAACACCCTGATGAGCCAGTATCCCGATACCGACGCCATCTTCAGCTTCGTCACCACGCCGGATAACTTCAACGTTGTCGACATGGCGAGCAAATACGCCGGCAAGCTCCAGATCTCTGCTTACATGGTGGGCGACGTGTCCTATGAGTTTGACATCGGCTTCCTGACGCATGTCAGCGTGGGCTCCGAGGCGCGGCTTCAGGTGACCATAGCGCTCGTTTACAGCGCGCTGCGCGGCGGCAGGATCGCCAACGACGACGGCACGCCCGCCGAGATCCTCTTCCCGCATCTCTGGATCACCTCCGGAGAGG
>CALJDB010000097.1 GCA_938023775.1 uncultured Clostridia bacterium | reverse complement strand
CTGCCGCCATTGCGGACAGAAGTATTCCGCCCTGCACCTGCGCTGCCCCCACTGCGGCACGCGCCATGTCAAGCAGAGCACCCGCTCCGCCGCGACCACGGCGAGCGCCGTCTCCGGCTCCGAGGCGAGCAAGCGCCTCAATTCCAACACCCAGTGGCAGTTCATTTTCGGCTGCATCCTCGTCGTCGCGGTCATCGTGGCGGTCATCGTGCTCATCACGGCGAGCCTGAAGCCCAACGAGCCGGTCACGCCGGTGGACCCCTCTCCCCTGCCGACCGTCGTCGTCACCACGCCGCCTCCCCCGACGCCGAGCCCGACGCCGACGCCCATCCCCGTGACGAGCGTCAGCATCACCTTCCTCGGCGACGCCATTCAGGAGTTCACCCAGCGCACTACCTGGGCGCCCATTGACCTCGACGCGGAGGTCTATCCCCTCGAAGCGCTGACCGAGAACACCGTCACATGGCGCAGCAGCGACGAGGCGGTCTGCACCGTCGATCAGGACGGCGTCGTCACCGGTGTCGGCAGCGGCAGATGCGAGATCATCGCCGAATGCGGCGGCGTCGCGGCGTCCGTCAAGGTCCTCGTGCCGTAAAAAAAAGAAAACCGAAGCACCAAGCGGGAGGCTGCCGGACGCGGCCTCCCGCAGATATTTTTATAGGGAGAGAAGCCTGTCATGAATTACAACAAAGAAACCGTCCGGAATCTCTATAAATCCCGCCCGGCACCGGGCGGGATCATTTGCTTCTTGACTCGATCGCCCTTCCGCGGTAAAATAGACTGTAAAAATCTGAGCGGGAGGCGGGAAAATGGAACAGAGCGCGCACTTTTCCCATGCCTATATCCTTGCCGCCGCGCCGGACGCGGGCTATGCACGGGCGAGGGAGCTGGCGCAGGCGATGCTCTGCACCGGGTCCGCACCGCGCCCCTGCGGGGTCTGCCGGAACTGCCGCAAGATCGCCCACGGCGCGCACCCGGATGTCATCACCGTCGAGCGCCTGACGGACGACAAGGGAAAGCTCAAGGCAGAGATCGTCGTCGACCAGATCCGCGACTTAGCGGCGGATGCCGCGGTGCTGCCCAGTGAGGCGGACAAAAAGGTCTACATCATCCGCGAGGCGGGGCTTATGAACGATGCGGCGCAGAACGCCGCGCTGAAGCTGCTGGAGGAGCCGCCCGCGTTCGATGCCTTCCTGCTCGTGGCGGACAGCGCCGAGCAGCTTCTGCCGACCGTGCGCTCGCGCTGCGTGCTGCTGACGGAGAACGCCGGGGAGAGCGCGCCGCCCGCCGCCGCGCGGGAGCGTGCCGAGCGCTGGATCGACTGCGCCGCGGGGCGCGCGCGGCTCTCGCTCCTGAGCTTTGCGAGCGAAAACGAGGCGCTCACGAACGCGGAGCTGCTGGACTTCTGCCGCGCGGGAAAGGCGCTGCTCGCGGACATGCTCTGCCGCCGTCTGCCGGACCGAAAGCTGCCGCGTGCGGAGCTGATGCGTCTTGCGTCGCTGCTGCGCAAAACGGAGGATTATCTGCGTCTCAACGTCAGTCCCAAGCACGTTCTGGGGATGCTGACGGCGGAGACGATCAAGTGAAATGAGGAAACAAATTTGATTACAGTTGTCAGTGTAAAATTCAGAGGCCGGGGCAAGACCTATTACTTCGACCCCGGCGCGTTGGAGGTGCCGGACGGCGCGCAGGTCGTCGTGGAGACCAGCAAGGGGCTGGAGCTCTGCGAGTGCGTGCAGGGCAACCATATCGTGACGGACGAGCGCATCGTCCCGCCGCTGCGCCCCGTCGTGCGCATCGCGACGGCGGACGATCTGCGCATCGCGGAGCTCTGCCGCCAGCGCGAGAAGGAAGCCTTCGGCATCGCGGAGAAGAAGATCGCCGCCCACGGCCTCGAAATGAAGCTTGTGGACGTCGAGTGCAACTTTGAGGGCAATAAAATGCTCTTTTTCTTCACGAGCGACGGCCGTGTGGACTTCCGCGAGCTCGTGCGCGACCTTGCCGGGGTGTTCCGCGCCCGCATCGAGCTGCGCCAGATCGGCGTGCGCGACGAGGCGAAGATGCTCGGTGGCATCGGCATGTGCGGCAGACCGTTCTGCTGCAATCAGTTTCTGGACGATTTCGAGCCCGTCAGCACCAAGATGGCGAAGGTGCAGTCCCTGTCGCTGAACCCGGCGAAGATCTCCGGCTGCTGCGGCAGACTGATGTGCTGCCTTCGCTATGAGGAGGAGGCTTACGAGGAGCTCGTAAAAACCGTGCCGAAAAACGGCGCGTTTGTCGAGACGATCGACGGCTACGGCAACGTCGTGCAGGTCAATCTGCTGCGCCAGCGCGTCAAGGTCCGGCTCGACAACACGGACGACGCGCCCAAGACCTTCGAGGCGGACGAGGTCGCCGCCGTTCCCGGCGGGCGTCCCAAGCCCGGCGAGCCGCTGCCGCATGTGCTGAGGCCCGTGGAGCGCAAGAAAGCCGAGCCGGAGGAGGCCGACGATTTCTGGGTCGCGCCGCCGATCTTCGCCGAGGACACGGCGAACCCGCTTCCGGAGCGCCGGAGCGAAGTGCACGAGGAGTCCGGCGATGCCAAAAAGCGCCGCCGGAGAAGCCGCGGCGGGAAAAAGCGCGACGGCGTGCAGGACGGCCAGCCGAAGGAAAAGCCGCAGAACGCGGTGAAGCCCGCCGGCGGCGAGAAGCAATCCGCAAAGCCGCAGAACGGGGAAGCCAAGCCCGCGGGCGAAAACCGCAGCGGCTCCAGCCGCCGCCGCAGCCGCGGCGGGAAAAAGCCCGGCAGCACCACCCCCGGCGGCGAGATCCGCACCCAGCCCCAGCCGCGCCTCAAGCCCGACACCGAGGAGGTCGGCGGCTACGAGCCCAACAACAAGCGCAGCCGCTCCCGCCCCCGCAGAAAAAAGCCGAAGCCCCCGATGGACACGGCAGAATAAGCGCAAAAAAGAGACCGCCGAGGCGGTCTCTTTTTTTCATAGCCTCTCCCCTCTCCACCGCTCGCCCTTCGGGACCGGCTCGACTGCGGCGGCGGTGAGCTCCCGGAGGGCGGCGGTGAAATTGGGGACGTCGGGGGCGGGGAGCAGGAGCGTCAGGGTTACGAGCGCGCCGTAGTCGGCGGACTCCTCTGCTGCGCCGCTCGTCTCCGCCAGACGGCGGACGCGGTCGAGCAGCGGGTAAGGCACGGCGAGCTCCAGCGCCTCCCAGCGCGCCAAGCGCGCGAGCCCCGCCGCATCCAGCGCGAGCTTCGCCGCGCCGGAATAAGCGCGCACGAGTCCGCCCGCGCCGAGCAGGATGCCGCCGAAATAGCGCGTGACGACGCAGCAGAAGTCCGTCACGCCGCCGGCGCGGAAGACGTTTAAGATCGGCTGACCCGCGGTGCCCTGCGGCTCGCCGTCATCCCCATAGCGCATCGCGCCGGAACGCAGGGCGTAAGCGAAGCAGTTGTGCCGCGCGTCGTAGTGCTGCTTTTTCATCCTTTCGATGCAGGAAAGCGCCTCGGTCTCCGTCTCCACATGCCAGACGCGCGCGAGAAAGTGCGAGCGCTTTTCCGTCAGCTCCGCCTCACCGAAACCGGCGGGCACCAGAAAAGAGCTCATGCCTCCCCCTCCGCATATTCGCGCAGCTTTGCCCAAAGCTCCGGCTTCACGATCGCCTCGACGCGCGTGCCGGTCTCCGTATAGTCCACGGAGAGCACCGCGGCTTCGTCGTGGAGCGTCTGGACGAGCGCGCCTTTTGCAAAGGGGATGCAGAACACGGCGCGGCGCTTGCCGCGGCCGAGGGCGGCGCTGATCTTTTCGAGCAGCTCCGCCGTGCCCTCGCCCGTGCGGGCGGAGATGCACACGGCGTCCGCCTCCCGCGGCAGCACGCCGGGGCAGAGGTCGCACTTGTTATAAACGCGGATGCAGGGCGTGCCCTCCGCGCCGAGCTGGGCGATGAGGTCGTCCACGATGGCAGCCTGACTCTCCCATTCGTCGGAGCTCATGTCGATCACATGGAGCAGCACGTCGGCAAAGGCGAGCTCCTCGAGCGTCGCCTTGAACGCCTCGACAAGATGGGTCGGCAGCTTGCGGATAAAGCCGACGGTGTCCGAGAGCAGGACCTCCTGCACCTCATCGACCATCAACCGGCGGGTCGTGGTGTCCAGCGTGTCGAAAAGGCGGTTATTTGCGGGGATGTCGCTGCCCGTGAGACGGTTCAAGAGCGTGCTCTTTCCGGCGTTCGTATAGCCCACGAGCGCCACGACGGGCACGCCGTTTTTCTCGCGGCGGCGGCGCTGGGTCGCGCGGTTTTTGCGCACCTCGGCGAGCTCCTCTTCGAGCTTCTGGATCTTGCGGCGGATGTGGCGGCGGTCGCTTTCGAGCTGGGTCTCGCCGGGGCCGCGGGTGCCGATCGCGCCCTCCTGCCGTTCGAGATGGGTCCACATGCCGAGCAGGCGCGGCAGCAGATATTTATACTGCGCAAGCTCCACCTGAAGCTGGCCCTCGCGCGTGCGGGCGCGCTGGGCGAAGATGTCCAGAATGAGCCCGCTGCGATCCATGACCTTCACGCCGAGGTCCTCGTTCAGCACGCGCATCTGGGAGGGCGAGAGCTCGTTGTCGAACACGACGAGGTCGCAGTCGCTGTTCTGCACGATCTCCTTGAGCTCGGCGACCTTGCCCTCGCCGATAAAGCTGCGGGGGTCCGGCGTCGCGCGGTTTTGCATCAGCTCCGCGACGGCGACGCCGCCGGCGGTCTCCACCAGCGCGCGCAGCTCCGCCATGCTGACCTCCGTGGAGCTCTCGCCGGGCGCGAAGCAGTCCGCCGCAAGCCCGCAGAGCGCGGCGCGCTCGATCTTTTTTGCGTTTTGTTCTATCATATTTTATTCTCCTGTAAAGGTCCTGCAATACATCCGGCAGCAGCAGCGCCCGCAGTCGGGGCTCCGCGCGGTGCAGACGGCGCGACCATGGAGCACGAGCCGGTGGCAGAAGTCGTTCGTCTCCGCCGGGGGCAGCTCCGCGCGCAGCACGCGCTCGATCTTCTCCGGCTCTTTGAGCCCGTCGACAAGACCGAGGCGGTTGCTGAGGCGGATGCAGTGGGTGTCCACAACGACCGCGCCGGGGCGGTCGAAAATGTCGCCTAAAATGAGGTTCGCGGTCTTGCGTCCGACGCCGGGGAGCGTCAGCAGCTCCTCCATCGTGCCGGGCACGCGCCCGCCGAAGCGCGCGCAGAGCATCCGCGCGCAGAGCACGATGTCGCGCGCCTTGGCGCGGAAAAAGCCGCAGGAGCGGACATAAGGCTCCACGTCCTCCGGCTCCGCGGCGGCGAAGGCCTCCAGCGTCGGGAAGCGCGCGGTGAGCGCCGGCATCACGCGGTTCACGCGCTCGTCCGTACACTGCGCGGCGAGCCGCACGGCAAAGAGCAGCTCATAGTCCTTTTCATATTCCAGACTGCAAGCCGCGTCCGGATATTCCGCCGCAAGCGAGTCCAAGATCCCGCGAATCTGTTCGGGGCTGCGCACAGCGCGTCGCCTCCTTTCTCTTTTTGGGGCTCAAATTGGCGTGATCCGGCAGGAAAACACGCCGTTTTCCGCCTCCACGAGGGCAAAGCTGGGGCGGTGGGGGTCGCCGATCGCGCCGGGGTTCAGAAGCTCGATGCCGCCGAGGGCGCGGTGGAGGGGGATGTGGGTGTGGCCGAAAAGACCGAGCGCCGCGCCGGAGCAGAGCGTGCTCGTGGCGAAGCCATCGAGCGACAGCTTCACGCCGTGGCGGTGGCCGTGGGCGGCGAAAATGCGGACACCGCCGAAATCAAAAAGCGCGCTGTCGGGATAGTCGCGGTCCCCGTCGCAGTTGCCGCGGACGACCGTGAGCGGCAGGTCCGGGAAGGCGCGCCGGAGCGCCTCGGCGTCCGGCGTCACGTCGCCGAGGAACACGGCGGCGTCCGGTGAAGCATCCCGGACGGCGGCGATCATACGCTCCGCCGCGCCGTGGGAGTCGGAAAAAACGGCAAGCAGCATTTTTGGCAACCTTTCTGTCGGTGGGGAATATATTGATAGCGGAAGGCGGGGTGATTTTTTCATGGATCTTGCGGAAATGAAGCGCGCACTGGAAAAACAGAGCGCGCTGCGCGCCGCGGCGGAGAGCAGCGAGGGCGCGGCGCTGGCAAAGCGGCTGGACGCCGCGGCGCTGGAGCGCGCGGTGAAAAGCGGCGACACGGCTGCGATGCGCGCGGCATTGCAGAGCGTGCTCGCTACGGCGGAGGGCAGGGCGCTCGCCGAACGGGTGCAGAAGGCGGTGAAAAAGCCGTGAGCGAGCTGGAGGAAAAGTTAAACGCCGTTTTAAACGACCCCGCGGAGCTTGAGCGCATCTCGCGCCTTGCCGCGGAGCTGATGGGCGACGGCGGCGCGACGGAGACGGAGGCGACCGGCGGCGGGCTCGGCGAAAAGCTCGGCGGGCTGCTGGGCAGTCTCGGCGGAAAGGGCGGCGGAGGCGGCAAGGCGGCGCTCGTCGCGGCGCTCGCGCCCTATCTCCATGACGGGCGGCGCGAGAAGCTCGCAAAGGCGGCGCGGCTTGCGCAGGCGGCGCATCTCGCCGGGGCAATGCTGCGGGAGGAGGGGAAGGGCGGTGGCTTATAACCGGTATCAGGGCAACTCCGGGCGCGTGCAGCGCGTGGAGGAGCCGCGCGGCGTTCCCCTCCCTCCGGCGCGGACGACGCCGCCGCTGCCCGGTCCGGGAGAAAGAAGACCGCCCGGTCCGCTCAGCGGACTGAGCGGCGAGCTCGGCAGGCTGCTGAAAAAGCTCTCCCCGATGGAGCTGGAGACGGAGGACCTGCTGCTCATCGCGGTGCTCTATCTGCTCTATCGCGACAGCGGGGACGAGGATTTTCTCTTTATGATCGGGGGCTTACTGTTCCTCTGACGGCGGCTCAAAGAGGTCATCGTCCGGGGTGGAGATGTCCGGCTCGGAGGAGTGCATGGAATAGATGAGGATCTCGCCGTCATAGGTCTGGAGCCCCATCAGAAGCCCGGTGTCCACCGAAACGTAGCAGAGGCTCTCGTAGCCGAGCTCCCCGGCGCGCCAGCGGGCGTAAATGCAGTGCTCGCCGCCGAAATCGGTGTAGCCGGCGTCCGTGATGTCGTCCGGGTCGGCGCTTAATATGTCCTCATAGCGCAGCAGAGTCTGCCATGCGTCGCTGTCGCCGGTGCGCGCCGGTCCGCGGTAAGCGCCGTCGGCTCCGGTGTACCAGAGCCAAGTCCCGTCGGCGCGCAGGAGGATATTTTTCTCCTCGTCCCCGCCGCGGATGACGATGCGTGTGTTCTCGCCGCGGACCCAGACGTCCAGCTCGTCCGCGCGGCTGCCGCCGGACCAAAAGAGCTCGGTATAGAGCGTGCGCGCGTAGCTGCCGGGGCGCGCGAGCGTTGCGATCGCCGCCTGCACGGTCGCGGGCGTGACGGCGATCTCCTCGCCGGCGGGATCGTCCGCAACGCCGCTCGGCGCGCCCGACGCGGTCGGCGCGGGGGGCAGCACGACCGGCGGCGTTTCCGGATTCGCGCCCGGCGCGAGCAGCCAGACGAGCCCCGCCGCAGCGAGCAGCGCCAGCACGAGCAGAACGGTGAAAAACGCGCCGCGTTTTTTCTTCATAGGGCTACGCTCCTTTTTTCAGGGCTTACCATCGGTTGACGAGGGCACGCGCGCCTGACAGCGCGCAGCGCTGACAGGTGCGAAGCAGTTTTGGCGCTCCCGGCGGTGTTCAGGCAAGGAATCAGCCGCAGGGAATACTTTGTGTATTTCCAAGGCTGATGACACGGCATGAGCGCCGCCGGGATCGCCAAAACCGTGCGCTCCCTTGTTAATCGATGGTGAAATCTGCCGGCGGCTCGCCCCGGAGCCCGAAGCGGTATTCCAGCGCGTCCGCGATGCGCACGCAGGCTCTGCCGTCGCCGTAAGGGTTCACGGCGTGCGCCATCGCGGCGTAAGCATCTGCGTCCGTCAGCAGGGCTTCGGCGAGGCGCAGGATGTTCTCCCGCTCCGTGCCCGCCAAGGCGACGGTGCCGGCGGCGACGGCTTCGGGACGCTCCGTCTCGCGCCGGAGGACGAGCACCGGCTTGCCCAGCGCGGGGGCTTCCTCCTGCAAGCCGCCGGAATCGGTCATGACAAAATAGCTCCGGTCCATCAGCTTGTGCATATCCGCCGCGTCCAGCGGCTCGATGAGCCGGACGTTTTCAATATTGCCGAGCATCCGCTCCGCCGTTCCCCGCACGGCGGGGCTGGGGTGGACGGGGTAGACGACCGTGATCTCCGGGTGCGCCGCGGCGAGAGCGGCAACGGCGGAGAAGATTTGCTCCATCGGCGCGCCGTAATTTTCGCGCCGGTGGCAGGTCATGGCGATGATCTTTCGGGAAAAATCCAGCGCGTTCAGCGCCGCGCTGGAAAAGGGCGCGCCGTTCACGGTGTAAGTCATCGCGTCGATGACGGTGTTGCCCGTGACGAAAACGCCGTCCGTCACGCCCTCTCGGGCGAGGTTTTCGCGGTTTCGCGCCGTGGGCGCGAAGTGCAGCTCGGCGAGGTCCGCGATGAGGCGGCGGTTGAGCTCCTCCGGATAGGGCGACCAGCGGTCCCCGGTGCGCAGTCCGGCTTCGACGTGGCCCACGTGCTGCTTTTCATAAAACGCGGCGAGCGCGGCGGAAAACGCCGTCGTCGTGTCGCCATGGACGAGCACCACGTCCGGCTGCGCCTCGCGCAGCACCGCGCCGATGCGCTCCAGAATTTTCGCGGTGACGGAGGCGGGGGTCTGACCCGGCTCCATCAGGTCGAGGTCATAGTCCGGCTTCACGCCAAACACGGCGAGCACGCTGTCGAGCATCTCGCGGTGCTGCGCCGTCACGCAGACACGGCTTTCAAACGTGTCGCGCTTTTGCAGCTCCAGCGCGAGGGGGCACATTTTGATCGCCTCCGGGCGGGTGCCGAAGACGGAAAGGACGCGGACGGGCTTCATGCCTGCTCCTCCTTTTTCTCCGCCTTTTCCGCCTCCTGCCGCTCCAGCATGCGGCGGTAAGCCTCGCTGCCGGGGGGCGGCTCGACCGTGACGTCATGCGCCGGGTGCTCCAGCGTGCGATAGACGAAAATGCCGACGGCGATGGCGATCAGCAGGTCCACGCCGAGCAGCAGCATGCGCAGCTTGCCCGTGGTGCAGAGCACGACGGCGGTGAGCCCCAGCATCGCGGAGATGGAATAGAGCACGGCGACCGCCTGCTTCTGGCTGAGGCCGTGGTCAATGAGCCGGTGGTGCAGATGACTGCGGTCCGGCGTCATGGGGTTCTGCCCATGGATCAGGCGGCGGATGATGGCAAAGAGCGTGTCCAGCAGCGGCAGCGCGAGCGCCAGCAGCGGCACAAGGAAGGTCATCACCGCGTAGAACTTGAACATGCCCATGATGGACACCGTGGCAAGCACATAGCCGAGCAGCAGCGCGCCCGTGTCGCCCATAAAGATCTTCGCGGGGTTGAAGTTGAAGGGGATAAAGCCGATGCATGCGCCCATAAGCGCCGCTAAAATGACCGCCACGCTCGGCTCGGAGACGAGCAGCGCCACGGCGAGCATGGTCATCGAGCTGATAACGGAAACGCCGCAGGCGAGCCCGTCCAGCCCGTCGATGAGGTTGACGGCATTCGTCACGCCGACGATCCACAAAATCGTCACCGGGATGCTCAGCACGCCGATGAGCAGGCTCTCGTTTTCGCTGAACACGTTGGGGTTCATCAGCACCTCGATGACGACGCCGTGGGCGACGGCAACGACCGCCGCAGCGATCTGGGCGAGCAGCTTGATCCAGTATTTCAGGTTCACCACGTCGTCCACCGCGCCGGTCGCCACGATGAGCACCGCGCCGATGAGGATGCCGCGCACCGGGCGCGTCACCGGCACGAACAGCAGCACGGAGACGAGGAAGCCAAGGAAGATGGCGATACCGCCCATGCGGGGCGTGGGGTGGGCGTGGATGTGGCGCGCGTTGTCGGGGATGTCCATCGCGCCGACGCGGGAGGCGAAGGTCTTGACGATCGGCGTCATCCCGAAGGAGACGACGAGCGCCACGGCGATCGCGAGCAGCACGCGCAGCCACAAAGTCATGTCAGGGAACATATCCGAAATTAGCTCCTATTTCTTTTTATCTTTCCACGAAGCCGATCTTTTTATAGACCTTGCGCAGCGTTTTGTTCGCAACGTAGCCCGCCTTTTCCGCGCCCGCGCGGTAAACGCTCTCCAGATACGCCTTGTCCTTCAGGATACGCTCGGTCTCCTCGCGGATTGGGCGCAGCGTCTCGACGACCGCCTCCCCGACGGCGGGCTTGAAGGCGCCGTAGCCCTTGCCGTCGAACTCCGCCTCGATCTCGTCGTAGCTCTTGCCGGTGACGGCGGCATAAATGCTCATCAGGTTGGCGACGCCGGGCTTTTCCTTCGTATCGTAGCGCACGCAGCGCTCCGTATCGCAGTCGGTGACGGCGCGCTTGAACTTGCGCATGATGTCCTCCGGCTTTTCCATCAGGAACACGCAGCCCTCCGGCGCGGATTTGCTCATCTTGCTCTCCGGCGCGCTGAGGCTCATGACGCGCGCGCCCGCCTTGGGGATATAGGGCTCCGGGATCTTGAACACCTCGCCGTAAATGCTGTTGAAGCGCTGCGCCACGTCGCGCGTGAGCTCGCAGTGCTGCTTCTGGTCCTCGCCGACGGGGACGAAGTCCGGCTGATAGAGCAGGATATCCGCCGCCATAAGCGCGGGATAAGTGAAAAGCCCGCCGTTGATGTTCTCCTTGTGCTTCGCGGATTTGTCCTTAAACTGCGTCATTCGGGAGAGCTCGCCGAACATGGTGTAGCAGTTCAAAACCCAGCCGAGTTCCGCGTGCTGGTGGACGTGGGACTGGATGAAGAGCGTGTTCTTCTCCGGGTCGAGCCCGCAGGCGATGTACTGTGCGAGCTGGGTCAGCGTGCGGCGGCGGAGATCCGCCGGGTTCTGGCGGACGGTGATGGTGTGCATATCCGCCATGAAATAATAGCAGTCAAACTCCTCCGCCCGCGCGCCCCAGTTGCGGATCGCGCCGAGGTAGTTTCCGAGGTGGAGATCCCCGCTCGGCTGGAT
>CALJDB010000096.1 GCA_938023775.1 uncultured Clostridia bacterium | reverse complement strand
CCCACGGCTTTATCAACAGCAAGGACAAGTTCGGCGGCGTGTTCACCATCGAGGCACTGGAGCTCGACCCCGCGCAGCAGAATTTTTACTTCACGGTCCGCACCGCGGTGGACCTCCGCGCGCTCGGTCTGACCGAGGAGGAGGAACGGAAGTTCAACGAAGCCGGCGTCTGGATCGACCCGGCGGTGGAGACCTTCTATGAGATCAACGGCAGCGATTACACCCACCTCGGCAAAAAGATGGGCGGCTCCCACCTCTGCCTCACCATGTCCCGCCCCTGTCCGACGGGCGGCATGGAAAAGGTCACGCTCGAATGGATCGGCTACGGCGTGAAGGACGGAAAGATCTGGCGCGACGAGACCACGCCGGAATATATGTTCGGCGAGGAATGGCTGCGCATGGCGCTGACCCACACCACCGTGGAGGCGCAGCAGCTCGGCAAGTTCCTGCCGGAGCTTTACGCGGAGTATTCCGGCAAACCGGACGACGCCGACTGAAAAGCTCCACGCGGCGCATTTTTCTGAAGAGAGGAGAGCAAAAAGCGATGAGCGAGCTTACCATCGAGTTAAACTCCGTCCGGCTCCACGGACCGACTGTCATCACGGTCATCCTGCCGGACATCCCGGCAGGAAAGGAGCCGGGAGAATATTACACGGGCTGCCGCTGCCACCCGGTGCTCTGGCTGCTCCACGGCGGGCTGAACGGCGGGCGCGACTGGCTGCGCGGCAGCAATGTGGCGCGCTTTTGTCTGGAGCGCGGCATCATGGCGGTCATTCCGAACGCGCCGAACAGCGATTTCGCGAACCACCCGGAGTATGCCGACGGCTTTTTCTTCCAGGACTTTTTCTTCGATGAGCTGATGCCCTTCGTGCGCGGTTATCTCCACGGCTCGGCGCGGCGGGAGGATAACTTCATCGCGGGCTACTCCATGGGCTGCAACGCCGCATGGATGTACGGGCTCGCGCACCCGGAGGAGTTCGGCGGCGTCATCCCGCTCTCGAGCGCGCCGCTCGATTACCGCTTTCTGGAGCCTTACCGCGCGCTCACCGGTCCGGAGCTGCGCCGCGCCGCGGCAGAGGACCCCGTGACCTTCCACAGCGCTTACGGCGCGCCCGGTCCGCTGCGCACCAAGGAGCTGAACCTCATCGCAAAGCACGAGACCGTCTGGGACTTCCTCGATTCCGGCGAGCACACCCGCGCCCGCTTCGACGATGCCGCCGCGGAGGGCACGCTCCCGCGCGTTTACCTCACCGGAAGCCTCGGCGACGCCGCGCTCGCGGAGTTCCGCCGCCACGCGCTCGCGATCGGCGCGAAGGACGTCGCCTTCGACCTGCGCGACGGTCCGGCGCACTCCTTCGCCTTCTGGGACGACGCCATCCGCCGCGGGATGGACCACTTTGCGCTCTGATGAAGGACAGCCGGAGCGGCTTGTCCGAGAGCCTCAGAAAATTCGGACTGCACCGGACGGAGCGGCGCACGCCGAGCCGCGCCTATGAGCGATTTTTTGAAAATTACGAGGAGACGCGCGAGGCTGGCCGCGTCGTCCGGCGCTACCGCGGCGATTATCGCCTGCGCCCCGGCACGGCGCGGGGACACCTGCTGCGCAGCCTCGTCTATCTCGCTCTCTGGCTGCTGAGCGCGGGGCTGCTCGTGCTCTGCGCCGTGCAGCCGCTGGACTTAAACCGGCGCTGGTACTCTGCCGCGCCGCAGGCGATCGCGGTCGGCGCGCTCGGCTTCGGCGCGCTCGCGCTCGCGCGCTATTTTGCCCAGCCGCAGCGTATGGAGCTGCGCCAATACCGGGAGAGCAGCGTGACGCTCTGCCGCGCGTCGCTCGCCGCAGCCGCGGCGCTGGCGCTGCTCGCCGCCGCCTATCTCGCGGGAGGGGAGCCCTTATGGGCGCTGCCCGCCCTCGCCGCTGCCGCAGCCTCCGCCGCAGAGGGTCTGGCGGAGCGGCGGCTGGAATACCCGCTGGAAAAAGCCGGGGATGATTCGGCTGTATAAGCGATCAAAATCTCAACGGTCACAAAACCGTTGAGATTTTATTTTCCCCTTTCCAAAGCATCCGCGGCGTGGTAAAATCTTGGGGAGACAAGGAAGAAAAGGAGAAAGAAACGCTATGCTGCATATTTCGCATCTCACGAAGACTTACGGCGAAAAGCGCGCTGTGGACGATCTGAGCCTGCATATCGCGCCGGGGGAGGTTTATGGCTTCATCGGTCATAACGGCGCGGGCAAGACGACGACGCTGAAGGCGGTCGTCGGCATTTTGCAGTTCGATTCCGGGGAGATCACCGTCGGCGGGAAGGACATCCGCACCGATCCGCTCGGCTGCAAACGCATCCTCGCGTACATTCCGGATAATCCGGACCTTTACGACTATATGTCCGGCGAGAAATACCTGAACTTCATCGCGGACGTCTTCGGCGTCGGCGCGGCGGAGCGCCGCGAGCGCATCCGGCAGTACGCGGACGCCTTTGAGCTGACGGGTGACCTCGCCCAGCCCATCGCGTCTTACTCCCACGGCATGAAGCAGAAGCTCGCCATCATCGCCGCGTGGCTCCACGCGCCGCGGCTCGTGATCATGGACGAGCCCTTCGTCGGGCTCGACCCCAAGGCGGCGCACATTCTGAAGGGCATGATGCGCGATCTCTGCGACGGCGGCGGGGCGATCTTCTTCTCCACCCACGTTCTGGAGGTGGCGGAGAAGCTCTGCGACAAGGTGGCCATCATCAAGGGCGGCAGGCTGATCCGCTCCGGCACGATGGAGGAGGTCAAGGGCGACGATTCGCTTGAAGAGGTCTTCCTTGAGCTGGAGGATGCGTCATGCTGAAAACGCTCGTCAAAAAGCAGCTGACGGAGATCTTCCGGAGCTACTTTTATAACGCGAAGAAGAACAAGCTGCGCTCGAAGGGCTCGACGGCGGCTTATATCGTGCTGTTTGTCCTGCTGATGGTCGGGCTGCTCGGCGGCATTTTCACCTTCCTCTCCGTCATGCTCTGCGCCCCCTTCGCCGAGGTGGGCATGGACTGGCTCTATTTCACGATGCTGGGGCTGGTCGCAACGCTGCTCGGCGCGTTCGGCAGCGTGTTCAACACCTATTCCGGGCTCTATCTCGCGAAGGACAACGACCTGCTGCTCTCGCTGCCCATCCCGGTGCGCGCGATCATCGCCTCGCGGCTCGTGAGCGTTTACCTGATGGGGCTGATGTATTCCGCGGTCGTCACCGTCCCGGCGGTCATCGTCTACTGGGTCACGGTGTCCGCCGCGCCGCTCGCGATCGTCGGCGGGCTGCTGACGGTGCTGCTCGTGTCCGTCGTCGTGCTGATCCTCTCCTGCCTGCTCGGCTGGGTCGTGGCGAAGATCAGCCTGAAGCTGAAGAACAAGAGCTTTATCACGGTGGTGATCTCGCTCGTGGTCTTCGGGGCTTACTATTTCTTCTGCGCCCGCGCGCAGACGCTCGTCGCCTCGCTCGTCACGAACGCCGCGGCGGTCGGCGAGAGCATTCGCGGCGCGGTGTGGCCGCTTTACGCCTTCGGCATGGTCGGCACCGGCAGCGTCGGTGCGATTCTGGGCGTGACGGCGGCGGTCGCCGTGCTCGCGGCGCTGACATGGCTGCTGCTCCAGCGGAGCTTTCTCCGCATCGCGACGGCAAGCGGCAAAAGCGGACACAAGGCTTACCGCGGCGGCTTACCGCGGCGGCGCTCCGTTCCCGCCGCGCTGCTGGGCAGGGAGTTCTCCCGCTTCACGGCCAGCCCGAACTATATGCTCAACTGCGGGCTCGGCACGCTTTTTCTCCTCTTCGCGGGCGTCGCCGCGCTCTGGAAAGGCAGCGAACTGTCCGCAGTGATCGGCGCCGCCTTCGGCGGGCAGCTCGATATTCTCTATGTCCTGCTGACCGCGGCGGTCTGCCTCATCGCCACAATGAACGACACGACCGCGCCCTCCGTTTCGCTGGAGGGCAAGAGCCTCTGGATCGTCCAGTCCCTGCCCGTGGAGCCGTGGGAGGCGCTGCGCGCCAAGCTGCGCGTCCAGCTGCTGCTGACGGCGCCGCCGGCGCTTTTCTGCCTGCTCTGCACCGCGGCGGTCGCGCCGTGGAGCGCGGCGGGCTATCTCGCCGCCGTCAGCGTGCTCCTCGCCGTGGGGGATGTGCTTTTTTATGCGTGGCTGAAAAAGCGCGGAAGCGCGATTTTTGCAAAGCTCTGAAAAAAGGGCTCCACCCGTCCTTCGCGCGGGGGAGCCCTTTTCCATTCAAAATATCCCTCTTCCCTTTTCTGCCGGTTCATGTTATAATAAGCTCTACTTGAT
>CALJDB010000095.1 GCA_938023775.1 uncultured Clostridia bacterium | reverse complement strand
ATAAAAAAGTCCTCCTTTCTAAAAAGAGAACTTTTAAAGTTTTATATAAAATAAAAACTCACGAACTTTTAAGTCCGTAAGTTGATTTCAAATGGAGCGGATGACGGGAATCGAACCCGCGTTGCCAGCTTGGGAAGCTGGAGCCCTGCCATTAGACGACATCCGCAAAGCCTGTTCAGCATACCACATCCGCGGCGAAAATTCAAGAGGGGAGATGGAAGAAAATTCCGAAAGTTTTTCAAAAAAGTCATATACTTTCCCGCAGAATGTGGTAAAATAACTCAATTGGACCAAAACTTGGCTTTGGAAGGGCTGGTTTTTCATGCAGATCAGGTTCTGGAAAAAGAAAGAGACCGCGCCGGAGCGACCGGAGCTTGCGGTCGCCTTCGCCGCGCCGGAGCAGGGGCTCAGCGCTGCGCAGGCGGCGGAGCGGGCGGACGCCGGCTACGCGAACACCCCCGTCGCGCCGCCGGGCAAGACCGTCAAGCAGATTATCCTCGGCAACATTTTTACTTATTTCAATATGATTTTCCTCCTGCTCGCCGCCTGCATCATCGCCGTGCAGAGCTGGAACAATCTGATGTTCATGGGCGTCGTGATCGTCAACACGGTCATCGGCATCGTGCAGGAGCTGCGCAGCAAAAAGACGCTCGATAAGCTGAGTCTCCTGAACGCGCCCCGCGGCACCGTCGTGCGCGACGGGACCGAGCAGGAGCTGGACACCGCCGCGCTCGTGCGCGACGACGTTGTCATCTTCCACAGCGGCGACCAGATCTATGCAGACGCGGAGGTCCTCTCCGGCGAATGTCAGGTGAACGAGGCGCTCGTCACCGGCGAGGCGGACGAGATCAAGAAAAAGCCCGGCGACGCGCTGCTCTCCGGCAGCTTCCTCGTCTCCGGCAGCTGTCATGCGCGCCTGACCGCCGTCGGCGCGGATAGTTATGTAAACCAGCTCACCATCGCCGCCCGCCGCGACGGGAAGCGGAAGCAGAGCGAAATGATGCGCTCGCTGACGAACCTTGTCAAGTGGATCGGCTTCATCATCATCCCCTTCGGCGTCATCCTCTGCATCAAGGAGGTCAACTGGCTGGGGCGCACCATGCAGGAGGGCGTCGTCAGCACGGTTGCGGCGCTCGTGGGGCTCATACCGGAGGGGCTTTACCTGCTGACGAGCCTCGCGCTCGTGGCGAGCGTGCTGCGCCTGGCACAGAAAAAGGCGCTTGTACACGAGATGAGCTGCATCGAGACCCTCGCGCGCGTGGACACGCTCTGCGTAGACAAGACCGGCACGATCACGGAGAACAAGATGATCGTGGACAGCGTCCACCCGCTCTGCCCGGACCGCTACACGGCGGAGGACATCGACCTCATCATGGCGGACTATGTCGGCGCGATGCGCGACGATAACGACACGATGGCGGCGCTGCGCAGCTTCTTCCGCGGCGCGCCGCGCCAGACCGCGATCGGGACGCTGCCCTTCACCTCCGCGAAAAAATACGGCGGCGTCAGCTTCGACGCGGAGGAGACCTATCTCCTCGGCGCGCCGGACGTGCTGCTCGGCGCGCGGGCGGGGGAGTACAGCGAGGTCATCGACTCTTACGCCGCAAAGGGCTGCCGCGTGCTGCTCCTCGCGCTTTATGACGGCGCGCTCGGCGACGAGACGGTGGACAGTACCAAAATCTTCCCGCTCGCGCTGCTGCTGCTGAGCAACAAGCTCCGCCCGGAGGCTTACGATACCTTCCGCTATTTCGCGTCGCAGGGCGTCGCGATCAAGGTCATCTCCGGCGACAGCGCCGTGACGGTCAGCGAGGTGGCGAAGCGCGCCGGGATCGACGGCGCGGAGAACTATGTCGACGCCCGCACCCTGACGGACGACCGCCAGATCGCGGACGCTGTGGAGCGCTACACCGTCTTCGGGCGCGTCACGCCGGATCAGAAGCGCCGCATCGTCCTTGCACTGAAAAAGAAAAAACACACCGTTGCCATGACGGGCGACGGCGTGAACGACGTGCTCGCGCTGAAGGAAGCCGACTGCTCCATCGCCATGGCGTCCGGCAGCGAGGCGGCGTGTCAGGTCAGCAACATTGTGCTGCTGCGTTCGGACTTTTCCGTTATGCCGAGCGTCGTGGCGGAGGGCAGGCGCGTTATCAACAACATTGAGCGCAGCGCCACGCTCTTCCTCGTGAAAAACATCTTCTCGTTCACGCTCGCGCTCGTGTCGCTGCTGTTCACGATGCCTTACCCCTTCACCGCCGCCCAGCTCAGTCTTGTGAGCAGCCTCACGATCGGCTTCCCGGCGTTCATCCTCGCGATGGAGCCGAACGAGAGCCGCGTGACGGGGCATTTTATGCGCAACGTCATCTCCCGCGCGCTGCCCCCGGCGCTGACGGACTTCGTTCTCGTCATCGGCGTGATGCTGTTTTACTTTGCCTTTGACATCGACCAGCAGATGAGGAGCGCGTACATTGACTACTCTATGTCAGTGATTGTCTCCCGTGCGCTTCCTGATGTCAGGGATGGTTTCAAACCTGTACACCGTCGTATCTTATACGGTATGCTCGGTATTGGAAACACAAGTGATAAACCATACAAGAAATGTGCCCGCGTAGTAGGTGAGGTGTTGGGTAAATATCACCCTCATGGCGACTCTTCTGTTTATGGTGCACTCGTGCGTATGGGACAGGAATGGAACATGCGCTATAAGCTTGTTGATGGACAGGGTAACTTTGGTAGTGTAGACGGTGACTCACCTGCTGCCATGCGTTATACAGAGTGTCGACTTTCAAGAATGGGTGAACAGGTGATGGACGATCTCGACAAAGAGACTGTCGACATGACAAACAACTTCGACGACTCTTTGGTTGAGCCAACTGTTATGCCTACAAAGATTCCTAACCTCCTTGTAAATGGTGGTAATGGTATTGCTGTAGGTATGGCAACTAATATTCCTACCCACAACCTTACTGAAGTAATTAATGGTTGCTGCGCTTATATCGACAATCCTGAGTTGACTACTGAGGAGTTGATGCAGTATATCCCAGCTCCTGACTTCCCTACAGGTGCTTACATCTATGGTCTTCAGGGTGTAAAGGATGCTTATGAGACTGGTCGTGGACGTATTATTATGCGTGCAAAGGCTGAAATCGAAAGTGATGAAAGCCAC
>CALJDB010000094.1 GCA_938023775.1 uncultured Clostridia bacterium | reverse complement strand
CTGACCATGCTGGACATGTCCATGCTCTCAGCTTCGATGGTCAGCGGATAGCTCGAGAGCGTATCCTCCTGCACGCGGTCGATATAGGTCTGGATGCCATTGCTCAGCGACAGAATGAGCGCGATGCCGATAATACCGATGCTGCCGGCGAAGGCCGTCAAAAATGTCCGTCCCTTTTTCGTCATCAGGTTGTTGAGCGAGAGCGACAGCGCCGTGCCAAAGCCCATCGATGGCTTTTTCTCCTTTCCCTGCGCCGCGGGCTTTTCCGTTCCGCCGGCATAGGGCGCGCTGTCGTCCACGATCTCGCCGTCCTTTAAGCGCACAATGCGGCTCGCGTAGGTCTCGGCAAGCTCGGGGTTGTGCGTGACCATGATGATGAGGCGGTCCTTGGAGATGTTCTTCAAGATCTCCATCACCTGCACGCTCGTCTCGCTGTCGAGCGCGCCGGTCGGCTCGTCGGCGAGCAGGATGTCCGGGTCGTTCACGAGGGCGCGCGCGATGGCGACGCGCTGCATCTGGCCGCCGGACATCTGGTTCGGGCGCTTGTTGATCTGGTCGCCGAGCCCGACGTCCTCCAGCACCTTTTTCGCGCGCTCGCGCCGCTCCGCCTTGCTGACGCCGGAGAGCGTCAGCGCGAGCTCCACGTTGCGCAGCACGGTCTGGTGGGGGATGAGGTTATAGGTCTGGAACACGAAGCCGACGGAGTGGTTGCGGTAAGTGTCCCACTCGCCCTCGGTGAAGTCCTTCGTGCTCTTGCCGCCGATGATGAGGTCGCCGCTCGTGTAGTGGTCCAGCCCGCCGATGATGTTCAGCAGCGTCGTTTTGCCGCAGCCGGAGTGACCTAAGATCGCGACGAACTCGCTTTCCCGGAATTGCAGGCTCACACCCCGCAGGGCATGGACCGTGCTGTCCCCGGAGAGATAGTCCTTTCGGATGTCCTGTAATTTCAGCATGTTTTGTTCCCTCTGCAGAAGAAAATAGTAGTAACAAAGCCATTATATTTCCGTTCTTTGCCCTTTTCAATACCTCCGGAAATCTTTTACACTTTATTCACAGAGTCTTCAAAATTTGGTCACGAACGGGCGCGCTTTGTCTTTACAGACCGCGCCGCGGCGTGGTAAAATGGCGCGGAAAGGGAGGCGGAGACCGATGGATATTCAGCAGCTGAAATACGCCGTGGAGGTGGAGCGCTGCGGCTCCATTTCGCGCGCGGCGGAGGCGCTTTTCGTGAGCCAGCCGTTTTTGAGCAAGGCGGTGCGGGAGCTCGAGCGCGAGCTCGGACTGGAGCTTTTCAACCGCAGCACCCGCGGCGTTTCGCCGACGAAGCGCGGTGCGGAGTTTTTGGCGGAGGCGAAGGAGCTCATCTCCGCGATGGATGAGCTGGAAAACAGCTTCTCCCCCCGGCGGCGCACGGGCTATGAGTTCGAGCTCTGCGTCCCCATCGCCTGCTATATCTCCCACGCCTTCGTCCGCTTCGTGAAGGCGCTGGACGCCGGCGCGGACCTGCGCGCCGATTACCGCGAGACGAACAGCCTCAGCGCCATCGGACATGTGGAAAACCACGACTGCAACATCGGCATCATCCGCTATCCCGTGAGCTCGGACGGCTATTTCCAGCGCGATCTGGCGTCGCGCGGGCTCGTCTCCCGCCCGATCTGGGACTTTGATTACCATCTCGTGCTCCCGCGGTCGAGCCCGCTCGCCGAGCGCGAGGCCCTCCGCCCGGCGGACCTGCGCGGCTATGTGGAGATCAGCCACGGCGACCCCGCTGCCCCGGCGGAGGACGGCGCGGCGCATGCCGCGCGCGGCATCGTCGTTTACGAGCGCCAGAGCCAGTTTGAGCTCCTCTGCTCCCTGCCGGACACTTATATGTGGGCGTCGCCCACGCCGCGGAGCGTGCTGGAGACTTACCCGCTCGTGGAGCGCGAGTGTCCCCGCCCCGGCGGGCGCTGCCGCGATGTGCTCATTTACCGCAGCGGCTACCGCCTGACCCAGACGGACCAGCTTTTCATCGAAAAGGTGGAGGAGACCGTCCGCGAGCTCGGCGGCTGACCCCGGCGAATCCGAATAGGGCAGCGCATTAGCTATCACGAAGCAGAATAACGATATGCGG
>CALJDB010000093.1 GCA_938023775.1 uncultured Clostridia bacterium | reverse complement strand
TGGACTCATCCGGCATCGCGCTAATCTTAAAGCTGCACCGGCGGCTTTCGGAGACGGGCGGCGGCGCGTGGGTGGAAAACGCCGCGTCGCAGCCAGCCAAGGTGCTCTGCGCCGCGGGGATCGGACGGATCGTGAAGATCGGCATCGCAAAGGAGGCACAGGAGGCGAGATGAAAAGCAGCAACTACATAAAGCTGGAATTTCCCGGAAAAAGCGCGAACGAGGGGCTCGCGCGCAGCGCTGTGGCGGCGTTCGCCGCTCAGCTGGATCCGACGATCGACGAGCTCGGCGACATCAAAACCGCCGTCAGCGAGGCGGTGACGAATGCGATCGTCCACGCTTACCCGAACCAGATCGGCACCGTGTGGCTGCGCGTGCGGCTGCTTGGGGAGGAGTATCTGGAGATCACGGTGAAGGACAAGGGACGCGGGATCGAGGACGTCGAGCGTGCCCGCCAGCCTCTTTTCACCACCGGCGGCGAGGATCGAAGCGGCATGGGCTTTACCATTATGGAGAGCTTCATGGACAAAATGCGTGTTAAAAGCGCGCCGGGCAAGGGCACGACCGTGACGCTGCTGCGCCGCATCCGAAGGAAGCGCGAGGCGTGACGGAGCGGCTGGACACCCCGGCGCTCATCGCGGCGTCCCAAGCCGGGGACGGCGAGGCGACGGCGCGGCTCGTGGAGGAGAACAGCGGGCTTATCTGGTCCGTGGCGCGGCGCTTTTTCGGGCGCGGCGCGGAGCCGGACGATCTCTACCAGCTCGGCTGCGTCGGCTTCCTGAAGGCGGTTGCCGGCTTCGATACGGCGTTCGGCACTCAGTTTTCCACCTACGCCGTGCCGAAGATCTCCGGCGAGATCCGCCGCTTTCTGCGCGACGACGGACCGGTCAAGGTCAGCCGCGGGCTGAAGGAGCAGGCAGTGCGTATCCGCGCAGCGCGCTCTGCGCTGGAGCAGCGCCTTGGCAGGGAGCCTTATCTCAGCGAAATCGCTGTGGAGACCGGCATTTCGCCGGAGGATATCGCCGCCGCGGAGACTGCCGCGGGACCGACGGAATCGCTCCAGCGCGAGAGTGAGGACGGCTTCACGCTCGAGCACGTCCTCGGCGACTGGGGCGAGGAGGAGCGCCTCATCGAGCGCTTTGCGCTCTCGGAGGCGATCGACGCCCTCGGCGAGCGGGAGCGGAAGCTCATTTCGCTGCGCTTTTTCCATGGGCTCACGCAGGACAAGACCGCCCGCATCCTCGGCGTTTCGCAGGTGCAGGTCTCGCGCTTGGAGCGCCGTGCGCTGGCGTTTTTGCGCGAAAAGCTCGGAGCGGGGGAGAACTGAAAAGCGGGGACTGCGCATGATACGCAGTCCCCGCTTTCGTTTGCCTTGCCTTTCGCGGAAAAATAGAGTATAATGTCCCGGAAATCAAAATTTTCGGGAGACGCTATGGACAGCCAATTCAGAGAAAGATTTATCGCGGTGCGGCGCGCGCTCATCGCGTCGGAGTTCGCGTTTTTGAACCCGGAGCAGCGGAGAGCGGTCATGACCGTCGAGGGACCGCTGCTGCTGCTCGCCGGCGCGGGCAGCGGAAAAACGACGGTGCTCATCAACCGCATCGCGAACCTCGTGCGCTACGGGACCGCCTCGGAAAGCGATTTTGTGCCGGAGAGCGCGACGGAGGCGGACATCGCCGTGATGGAGGCGGGACCCTCCGCCGAAGCGCAGCGTATCGCCGCCGTCGACCCGGTGGAGCCGTGGCGTATCCTCGCCATCACCTTCACGAACAAGGCGGCGGGGGAGCTCAAGGAGCGCCTTTCGCGCACGCTCGGACCCACGGCGGAGGATATCTGGGCGCAAACCTTCCACAGCGCCTGCGTCCGCATCCTGCGGCGCGACGCGGAGCGTCTCGGCTATTCCCGCTCCTTCACGATCTACGACACGGCGGACACCCAGTCCGTCGCGAAAAAGATCCTCCGCGAGA
>CALJDB010000092.1 GCA_938023775.1 uncultured Clostridia bacterium | reverse complement strand
GAAAGCAGTACGGTCTCAAGGCCGCCCGCCGCGCTCCGCAGTTCAGCAAGCGCTGAGTTTTCTGCGAACAATCTGTTTACGGCAAGAGCCCGAAATTCCAAGGAATTTCGGGCTCATTTCACTTTTTTTGACTCCAAAACGCTCCCCCGGAAAGCAGCCACTTTCCGGGGGAGCGCTGTTTTTTGGAAAAAGACTCGCTTACCTTTCCGCGTGAAGCCTCCATAGGAATGTCACGATCTGCTCTCGCGTACAGGCGTTGTCGGGACCGAAGAGACCGTTTCCGATCCCGCTGGTAATTCCGCGGTCGAGAGCCCACTTCACAGCCTCGGCATAGTAGGCGTCCGCCGCCACGTCCGTGAAGGCGGGCGCGCCCTCAGCCGGCGCTTCCGCCGCGCGGAACAGGAGCGTTACGCCCTGCGCTCTCGTACAGGTCGCATCCGGGCTGAATCTGCCCTCGCCGGTGCCGTTGGTGATGCCGTTTTCAACCGCCCAAGCGACCGCCTTTGCATAGAAGCTGTCCGCCGGAACATCCGCAAAGCCGCTCTCGCTTTCCGGTTCGGGAGAGCCCGCGGCGCGCCACAGGAAGGTGACAATCTGCGCGCGGGTGCAGGACTGATCCGGTCCAAAGAGATGATCGCCAATGCCGGCGGCGATGCCGTTTTCCGCCGCCCACTTGACGGCTTCGTAATAGTTAGCGTCGGTGTTCACATCGTCAAACGGGCTGATCTCAACCAGCTTCTTGAAGCTTGCCTTGATCTCCACCCTGCCGCCGGGCATGGTGAAGGAGTATTTTCCGCCGCCCCTGTCGGTAAGACGGAGCTCATTGCCGTCCTTGTCGGTGACGACCAGCTCATCGAACTCAAAGCCCTCGTCCGGCTCAACGGTGATCGTCACCGTATCGCCGCGGGAGGCGCGCTTCGGTCTGACGCTCACGGAGCCGTTTTCCGTGCCGTCAGGAACGTTTATGGGATAAGTCGGAAGCGCCGTAACGGTCAGCGTGCCGTAAACGAAATCGGGCTCATAGCGTTCGTCCGCGCTCAGATCGCCTGTGATGAGGATGCCGTATTCCCCGGTCTCAGTCATGTCCGGCTCCGGGTCATAGGACATCCTGACATCTTCGACCACGACCGTGTCGCTGCCCAGAAGTCCCTTGATCACATAGTCCCGGTCAAGCGCGGGGGCAGAGAGGTCGGGCGCGGCACTGCCGGTATAGGCGCTGCGGTCCAGCGCGCGGATGGTGAGGGTCGCTTTTTGCACGGTTACGGTCACGTCCCGCTCCGCGCGGTTGTGGTTTGCATCGCCCGCGGCGATGACCGTTACCACGGCGGTGCCGCTTTTCAGCAGGGTCAGCGCGCCGGTAGCTTCGTCCACCTCCGCCGCGTCGCCGCCGCTCTTGACCGCATAGGTCACGGCGCCGTAGACTGTGCCGGTGTAAGTGACCTTCGCGTCCATGTCGCCGTAGACGGTGGTGACAGGCTCGGCGGAAAAGGTCTGATCCGCCTTGGCGATCTCGAAGGTCGTGCTGCCGGAGACGATGTAGTTGCCGCCCGCGACATCCGTGACGATCACAGCGGCAGTGCCGGCGTTGACGTTGCCGTGGAAGGAGACGGTGTATTCGCCCGCGGGGATCTCGGTCTCGCTGTCCTTGACGGTGACGGCGGGCTCGATCGCCTCGCCGGTGTAGGTAAAGTCGCCGCGCAGCGCGATGGTCGGGTCCGTCACGGTCTTGGGGTCGACGGTGACGGTGAAGCTGCCGGAGACCGGCTCGTGGTTTCCGCTGGGATCCATCGCGCGGAAATAAACCGTGTAGCTTCCCGCATTGGTGAAGGCGGGCACCTCCGCCGTGTAGGGACCGGATTCCGCCGCAGCGTAGGTGAACTCCGGTTTCGTAGCTCTGTCCGCGGTGTTAACGTGGCAGTTTATATCCGCGACCTGCGGCGTGCCGTCGTAGGTCAGAGTAAGGTACTGTTCAACGATGGCGCTCATCGTCGCCTTGCGCACCTCGACCGTCACCTTGCCGGTTGTCGCGGCGTACTTGTAGGCGTCGTCGCCTGTCGGCGTGAATTTCCACTCCGCCTCATAGAGCTTGCCCGCGGCGGGCTTATAGAGGCTGTTCGTCCACGCAAACTCGCCCTGAACGCCGTCCTGCATCGCGCCGGTGAGGGCGCTGGCGCTCAGTGCCTCGCCATAGGTGATGGCGCTCGCGCTGACGCTGCCCAAAACGGGTACGATCTTATTCGCGGCGACAACGTTGACGGTCAGCGTGATGTCCTTATAGTTGGCGGTTGTGACCGTCACCTGAACCGTGCCGACCGCGCCGGTCGTATCGACATCGTTCTTCAGAATGGGCAGGATCAGCTGCTTCCCGTTTCCGAGAACTGCGCCCTCGCTGTAGTAGCCGGAAACCGTCATGGCGACGACCGGCTCGCTATAGGCGGTATCGCCGTACTCGCAGCCGTCGGCCAGCGTCGGCAGCGCCGGGAGGGCGATCGCGTAAATCTTATCCTGACTGTTGTAAACGGTCAGCGTCACGGGCTCCGCCGCGGGCGCGTCAGCCTTGAGAAGGTCCTCTGTCTGAGCCCTGAAGGTCTGCGTGGTCCCATCCGCGAAGGTGTAGTTCTTATTCAGAAGCTCCACCGTGTAAGTGACGGTCTTGCCGCCACCCACGTCCGCGCTGTTGTAGCTTGCCGAGGTGATCCTGTAATCGCCCGCCGCGAGCATGACGGGCGCGCCGTCCTCCGCGCTCCGGAAGACGCCGGTGAAAACATCGCCGGGCACCGCGGTCGTGCCATCGTACTGCCGGGTCGCGGAGCTCAGCTCCATCCCGCCCAGCCTGTGGGCGCGGACCGTCCACTGGGCAGACTTGCTGCCGACACAGTTCACGCCGTCACCTTTGACGGTCACGGTATAAGTCCCGACCCCATCGGCGGTTTCGCCGATGACAGTATAATGCGCCGCATTGACCGTATCGCCGTAGAGCGTCACGGTAAACGCCGGTACGTTGGTGCTGCCGTCGGGATCAAAGACGGCTTCGCTGCCGCCGGTAAACGCGATCTCCGCGTCGTCCAGCGTGGGCAGTCCGACGCTGAGCTCATAGCCGGTGACGGCAGCCTGCCACAGCTCCGCGCCATTATCGTCCGTTGCCGTCAGCACCATGAACAGATCGTACTTGTCGCCGACGGTCATACCGTCGTAAGCCTCAAATCCCGCCCCTCCGGAAGCGCTGTCATAGAGATAGCCCGTTCCGGACGGCTTCATTTCCGCGCTCGTGAGCGGAGTGCCGTCCCGCTTATACCATGCCGCGGTGATCGTTGCGGGCGTTTCCGCTCCGGCGTCCAGCGCCGCCGTGGGCGCGAAGGGCAGCCGGTTTCGACCGAAGGGCATCGTGCCCTGCTTTTCGCCGCCGATGCTGAGAGGTGCCTTCCGCACCGTGGCCGTGAGTCCGCTCGTGCCGCTGCTATAAAGGTTGGGCACGCCCTCCAGATCATAACCGTCCGGCAGCAGGTAAGCCAGCGGCACCTTGACGTCATAGCCCTTCAGACCGCCGCCCTCCAGCGTCACATGCACCGTGTCGTCCTCCGGCACGGTGGGCGTCCCCAGCCAGCCGCTTTTCAGCGTCAGCGTGGTGTTTTCGGACAGACGGAGATTATCGATCTGACCCTCCGCAGCGTCGCTGGTGTCCTGAACGGTCAGATTCATATCTGTGACCATGATCTGATAGGTGGGACCCGGGCTGCCGCTGTCGTCGTCGGGAGCAGTGAGAACGCAGGCGTTGAGGTCCAGCGTATAGGTCTTGCCGTCGCCCTGCCATGTTGCCGTGGTCATATCATCGACGCTCTTGTACAGCGTCATCGTGCCGCCGCTTTCCAGCCACGCGGTCACGGCGCTGTCGAAGTCGTTATAAGCCGTGCCGTTCACCATAGCCGCGACGGTCTTGTTGCAGTAAACGCAGTGCCCGATTTCGATAACGGTGTCGGGACACGCGACAGCCGTGACGTTCTCCAGCGCCGAGAGCGCGGTGCCGTACTCCACGAGGGAGCCGTCCGCTTTTTGGAACGCGCGCCCCGCCGCCAGAACGGAGCCCGCCGTGCCGGCGCTTCCCCCGAAGCCCGCGACCGTTCCGGCGGACAGCGTGACCTTGCCGCCGTCGTACACGTAGAGCAGGTCCATTTTTCCCGTCCAGCCGGTGAGAATCGCCGTATTGTCCGCGTGAACATAAAGACCGCCGATATCGCCCGTCCCCGTGATGTTCAGAGCGTTGATTCCTTCCTTCTGCCCGATATACAGGTATCCGACGGTTTTTCCGTTCAGCTCCAGCGTCAGCGTCTTGCCGCCGTCCAGCCAGCCAGTGACGGAGCTGCCGCCCAGCAGCGTGACGGTGCTGCCGGCTTCCGCCTTTTCAAACGCCACATCCAGCCCGGAGCGGGTATTGCCGCCGGTAAATGTTCCGTCCGCATAATAGACGGTTTTGCCGCTGTCCGTAACGCTGGCGGTGAAGACCTTGCCGCACCCGGCGCACTTGCCATAGGCGTCCACGGTGTCGTGGGTGCAGATCTTGCCGCATTCGCAGGTGGTCACGGTACTGTCGGCATAGCTGTGCTCATGGGGCTTCACCGTGTAGTACTGACCGTCGGGCAGCACAGCGGTGCTGTCCTTGTAGTCGCCGGGCAGGTACTGCTGCAAATTACCGATATTGTTCTTATTGTAGTAGCCGTTTACCGGCGTCTGCGTCCC
>CALJDB010000091.1 GCA_938023775.1 uncultured Clostridia bacterium | reverse complement strand
GAGCCGCGACCGCGTGCGCAACCAGCATAGCCGCGAGACGAGCTATGGCATCGGCGCGGCGAGCCGTGCGCGCAAGATTGCGTCGATCAAGAGCTTTTATAAATATCTCACGAGCAAGGCGAAGCTCCTGAAGGAAAACCCCGTACAGGACCTCGACTCGCCGAAGATCCCCAAAGCCCTCCCCCGCTACCTCACGCTGGAGGAGAGCCGCCAGCTCCTCTCCGCCGTGGACGGGCGTTTCCGCGAGCGGGACTACTGTATTCTATGTATATTCCTAAACTGCGGACTCCGCATTTCGGAGATCGTGGGGCTGAACCTCGCCGACGTTCGCAGCGATAATCTCCGCGTGTTCGGCAAGGGCGGCAAGGAGCGCGTCGTCTACTTAAACGACGCCACCGCCGCCGCCATCAACGACTATCTGCTCGTCCGCCCGACCGCCGGGGCGCGGAGCAACGCGCTCTTTCTCTCCGCGCGCCATGGGCGGCTCAGCCGCGAGGCGGTCCACAGTATGGTCAAGAAAAGTCTCCTGCGCGCCGGGCTGGACGCGGACAAGTATTCCGCCCACAAGCTCCGCCACACGGCTGCGACGCTGATGCTGCAAAACGGCGTCGACGTCCGCACGCTTCAGGAGCTGCTGGGGCATGAAAACCTCAACACGACCCAGATCTACACCCACGTCGACAGCAGCGAGCTCCGCTCCGCCGCGAGCGCGAACCCGCTCGGCGATTTCCGCCCGGACCGTCCCGCTGCGGACGCGACGAACGAAGACGACTAATAATCCGAAGAAAACCAAGGAGAAACGCCGCTCATGGTCTTTTCCAGCCTGCTTTTCATGTTCCAATACCTGCCGGTCGTGCTGGCAGTCTATTATTTTGTCCCGACGCGCTGGCGCAACGTCTGGCTCTTCGCCGTGAACCTCGTGTTTTACGGCTGGGGCGAGCCGGTCTACGTGCTGCTGATGGTGTTTTCCATGGCGATCAACTTCGCCGCGGGCTTCCTCGTGGAGAAATATAAGCACACCGACCGCCGCCGCGCGAAGGCGTGGCTCACGGTCGACGTTGTGGTGAACCTCGCGCTGCTCGGCTTTTTCAAGTATTACGACCTCTTCGCCGCAACGCTCAGCCGCATTCCCGGCGTTCATATCGCGGCGCTGGGGCTGACGCTGCCGATCGGCATTTCGTTCTATACCTTCCAGACGATGAGCTACCCCATCGACGTTTACCGCGGGGACGCGGAGCTTCAGCGCAGCTTCATCTCCTTCGGCACCTTTGTGGCGCTCTTTCCCCAGCTCATCGCCGGTCCCATCGTGCGCTATAAAGACGTCGCCGACCAGCTCTCCTTCCGCGCCAACAGCGTGGACCAGTTCGCCTCCGGCGTGCGGCGCTTCATCGTCGGTCTCGGCAAAAAGGTGCTCATCGCGAACAACATCGGCGCGCTCTGGGACGTTTACTCCGCCGCCTCCGGCGCGGAGCTGACCGTGCTGGGCTCATGGATGGGCATTCTCGCCTTTTCGCTGCAAATTTACTTCGACTTCTCCGGCTACTCCGATATGGCGATCGGTCTCGGCAGGATGCTGGGCTTTGAGTTCCTCGAAAACTTCGATTACCCCTATATCTCCCGCTCCGTGACGGAGTTCTGGCGGCGCTGGCATATCAGCCTCGGCACATGGTTCCGTGACTATGTTTATATCCCCCTCGGCGGCAACCGCAGGGGGCTGGCGCGGCAAATGCTGAACATCCTGATCGTCTGGGCGCTCACCGGCTTCTGGCACGGCGCGAACTGGACCTTCCTCCTTTGGGGGCTCTATTACGCCCTGTTCCTGATGCTGGAAAAGCTGTTCCTCTTAAAGCCGCTCGAAAAAATCCCCGTCCTCGCGACGGTCTACACCCTTGTCGTCGCCCTCTGCGGCTGGGTCTTGTTCGACCTGCCGAGTTTAAGCGCCGCTTTCGTCTATTACCGCGCGATGTTCGGCAGCGGAGCGGGGCTCTGGAGCGCGCAGGACCTCTTTTACCTGCGCAACTATGCCGTGATCTTCGCCGTCGCGATCGTCGCCTGTCTGCCGCTCGGAAAGCGGCTCTACGACCGCCTCAGCGAGCGCGTCCGCGCAGCGCTGACGCCCGTGATGATCGCCGCGGTGCTCATTCTCTCCACGGCGTATCTCGTGGACGCGACGTATAACCCGTTTCTCTATTTCCGCTTCTGAAGGGAGGGCAAGCCGAATGAAAAAGAAAACCGCTGCGATTGTCCAGACCGCGCTCTTCCTCGCCTTTCTCGGCGTGCTGTTCGTGCTGGGGCTTGTCCTCCCGAAAAAAAGCTTCTCCGAGCGCGAAAACCGCGCGCTCCAGACCGCGCCGAAATTCACGTTTTCCGCCCTCTTCTCCGGCAAGTTCACGACCGCATACGAGGACTTCATCACCGACCAGTTCCCCCTGCGCGACGGGTGGACGACGCTGAAAGCCGGCGCGGAGCTCGCCGCCGGGAAGGACGCGAACAACGGCATTTATCTCTGCGAGGGTGAAACGCTGCTGGAGCCTTACACCGCGCCCGCGCAGGACGATCTGGACTTTAATCTGGACGCCGTGAACGCCCTTGCGGAGAATGTGGACGTTCCCGTCTATTTCGCGCTCATCCCCTCTGCGGCGGAGATCGACCGCGACCTGCTGCCGGACGGCGCACCGAACGACAGCCAGCTCGAGACCATCGACTACGCCTACGGCTACGTCGCGGCGCAGACTGTGGACGTCGCCTCCGCGCTCGCTGCGCACCGCGATGAGCCCATCTTCTTCCGCACGGACCACCACTGGACCGCACTCGGCGCTTATTACGGCTATGCCGCCCTCGCCGGCGCGATGGGCTTCGACGCCGTGCCGCTCGGCGATTACAGTGAGACCGTCGTCAGTGAGGAGTTTTACGGCACGACCTATTCCAGCTCCGGCTTTTCGTGGGTGAAGCCGGACAGCATCAGCACCTTCGTCCCGGACACGGGCGTCACCGTCACGAACTACCCGCAGGGAGCCGCTGTTCCGGGCGTGATGTATGACGAGAGCTTCCTCGCCGTGAAGGACAAGTATTCTTACTTCTACGGCGGCAACACACCGCTGCTGACCGTCACGACGGAGCACACCGACGCGCCGCGCCTGCTCATCCTGCGCGACTCCTATATGGACACCCTGAGCCCCTACCTGACCGCCCACTTCTCCGAGCTCCACATTCTGGACCTCCGCTATTACCGTAGCAGCATAAAAGCCTACGCCGCCGAGCACGACATCGACGCCGTCCTCGTCTGCTACAGCGTCAAAAACTTCGCCGAGGACACAAACCTGTTCCTCGCGGGATACTGAGCAATCGCGCCCTGCGGGGGAGATGCCCACTCAGTCGGCTTGATTTACTGAGTTTATTTTACATTTTTGTATGTTTTACACAATTTTATTTCGTGTTTTCTTGTTCATATAGCAAATTTGACATCCACCCCCCCTGTACTGCTATAATTGAGTCAGACAGGTTTGTAAAGTGTTAGTCTG
>CALJDB010000090.1 GCA_938023775.1 uncultured Clostridia bacterium | reverse complement strand
TCCGCGCCCTCTTCCGGCATATAGTCCTCGCTCTCGCCGGGGTGGGCGGCGATGAACTTGCTGACGTCGCTCTCCGGGTCGTTCAGATCGCCCCAGTGCATCGCCTGCGTCGGGCAGCTCTCCACGCAGCGCGGGAGCTTCTCGCCCTCATCGAGGCGGTGGGCATCGAGGGTGTAAATCTGGGGGAGCTGGAGCTCCTCGTTCCAGAAGATCGTGCCGTCCTTGCAGTTGTCCACGATCGCCTTGCAGCCCTTGGCCTTGACCGGATCGATGATGGTCAGGCCGTCCTCGCGGACGTACATCGCGCCTTCGGGAACGCCCTCCGGCAGGACGAGGTTGCGGTTATGCTTATACATCACGGGGATGTAGTCCAGCTTCACCTTGAAGCCCTGACCCTGCTCGACCTCTTTCAGATCGAGCCAGTTCTGACCGTTCATGGGCTGGGGAGCGGAATAACCGGGATAGTTGTTGCCGACATATTCGTCCTTGACGGCGAGCAGGCAGGAGCCGCAGCCGTCGCAGCGGGTGACGTCGATGACGAGACCCCACTTCTTTGCTTTATTCTCAGCCATAATTACTTGCCCTCCCAAACACGAATTTCACACAGGCAGGAGTTCGGGGTCATGCCCGGAACGTTGCGGCCCATCATGGTGGATGCGGTCAGCAGGTTGACGCAGCCGGCGCGGTCGGTGCTTCCGGCGACGCCCGGCTCAAGCGGAGCGTACCACGCGGAGCAGCCGTAAGAGTGCATCACGCCGACGGGGACGCGCTCGGTGACGGAGGCGATGCAGAGGACGCTGCCGCGGTCGTTGTAAAGCTCAACAATGTCGCCGTCATGGATTCCGCGCGCCTCGGCGTCCACCGGGTTGATGCGGCAGGGCCAGTACGGGAAGCCGTCCTTCATGACGCGGTGCATCGGGATATCGTTCAGCCAGCTCTCGTGCTTGTCGTAATGGGTGTGGAACGAGAAGCGCGGGTGCGGGGAGATGATCTGGAGGGGATACTTATACCACTGGGCGCTCTTGTAGCCCTCCCAGGACGGGATGAAGTGCGGCACAACGGGACGCTCGCAGTCGTGGGGCAGGTTCTCCTCCAGGGACTGGGCGGCGAACTCGATGAGACCGGAGTAGGTGCCGAGCTCGGCGGGCTTGCCAGCCTTGACCTTGACGTTGCCGGGATCCGGGGTGTCCGCATCGCGGCCCTCGGCGAACCAGCGCATCGCGACGTTGCTGTTGCGCTCCGGCTTGTCCGGGCAGGGAACGATATAGTAGCCCTTGCGGTTGAACTCCTCCCAGGTGATGTCGCCGTCCTTGGCGATCTCGGAGGCGTCGAAATAGAGCTTTGCCCAATCGTCCTCGGTGTTGCCCTCGGTGAACTCCTCCTCGCGGCCCAGCGCGCGGGCGATGAGGGTGAGGATCTCATAGTCGCTCTTGCTCTCGCCGAGCGGCTCGATCGCCTTCTGCTCGCGGACGATGACACGCCAGTTGTTGCCGATGTGCGCCATGGTGGTGTAGCCGCCGCAGGTAGCCCACTCGCCGATGTCGTTGCGCTCAAAGTTGGTGCAGGCGGGGAGAATGATGTCCGCCATGTTGGTCTCGCTGGAGAACCAGCAGTCCTGGTTGACGACGCACTCGAGCTCCGGGGACTGATACATCTTGACCCACTTGTTCGTGTCGCTCATGGTGCCCATGAAGGAGCCGCCGTAGCGGTACCACATGTGGACCTTGGCTTCGACGGGATACTCGTTCTGGGTGAACTGCTGATCGAGGCTCTGGCCGCAGAAGCCTTCGCCGCGGAAGTGGTCGTGACCGGTGAGGATGGCATCCGGCAGGGTCAGGCGGAACAGACGCTGCTTGGTCGGGTTCTGGAAGCAGAGCTTGTTCTTCGCGACGCTGGAGCGGCCCATCTGTCCTTCCGGCTCAGCGTAGCCGGGGAACCACTTATAGCTCGCCGGAGCGCCCATGGTGGTGCCCCAGATGCTGATGCCCGGCTTGCCGAGACCCTGCATCGCCTGAAGCAGGACCATCATGCGCGCCCACTCGGTGGCGTAAGCGGCGCGGCAGGCGCTGCCCTGACCGCCGCGGCAGCCGCTGGAGAGGCAGGTGCGCTTGCTTGCCCACTCGCGCGCCAGCGCGCGGATCTTGCGGGCGGGGATGCCGGACAGGGCCTCCGCCCACTCCGGGGTCTTCGGATACATATCGTCGCTCTCGCCCATGATATAGGCGCGGAACTTCTCAAAGCCGACGGTGCGGTCGGCGACATACTGCTTGTCGTAGGTGCCTTCCTCGATCCAGGTGTAGGCAATCGCCATGGCGAGCGCGGTGTCGCTGCCGGGGCGGGGACCGAACCAGGTGCCGTCCATAACGGCGGCGGTGTAGTTATAAAGAGGATCGATGAAGACGGTCTTGATGCCCATCTCCTTCAGCCAGACGCGCCAGATGTGGCTCTCCTGACCGGAGTAAGTGCCGCGGGTGGAGTCCGGGTCGTTGGACCAGAACACGATCATCTCGGTGTTCTGGAGGCAGTCCTCGAGCAGGTTGAACTGCTCCGGCATGCCGAGACGCCACTGGAAGCCGTAAGTATGGGTCGCGCCCCAGTGCCAGCCTTCCCAGGAGTCCGGGTTATCGTAGACCGGGGTGTAATGGAGCATGTGCATGAAGCGGTGGAAGGGTCCCATCTTGTAGCCGACGACGCCCCAGTTGTGGTGGGAGCTCGTCATGCCGGAGAGGGAAGCCTCGCCATAGGTGCTCTGCACGCGCTGGATCTCGCTTGCGATGATGCTGATCGCCTCGTCCCAGCTGATGCGCTCATAGCCGCTCTTGCCGCGGTTTTCCGGATGGCGCTCGCCGCTCGGATCCCAGTCGACGCGCTTGATGGGGTAGAGGATGCGGTTCGGGGAATAGAT
>CALJDB010000089.1 GCA_938023775.1 uncultured Clostridia bacterium | reverse complement strand
GAGCAGGGTGGCGTCGCCGCCGTCGTCCACGATCAGGTGGGGGCGGCACTTCAGGGTCTCCACCAGCAGATTCTCATACTCCTCCGGGGTGTTGACGTTTGTGAGGATGCGCTCGAGGTCAAATTCCGGCAGCTCCTCCGGGTGGACGAAGCGGACGTTCAGCCCCTCCAGCATCTCGAAAAACGAGCGCTTGCCGGACGCGAGGCAGGCGGCGGCGGTCTCCCCGCAGCGGGAGCCGTAGACTGCGAAAAGCGGCTCCATGCCCTTCTTGCCGCGCTTCAAGATGCAGGCGTCCGCCTCCCCGCGCAGCGCGGCGAGACGGCTGGCGAGCGCGGCGTCGCCATAGGGCAGATCCGTGCCGGTCAGGAAAATTTCCTCCGCGTCCGTCTCCGCAAAGGCGGCGGCGATGCCGTTGAGCGGTCCGGCGTTCGGCCAGCGGTCCGGCAGCTCGCGCGCGCCGGTGAAGGGAAAGCGCCCCGCGGCGTTTACCGAGACCGCGACGGGTCCGAGCACGGAATATTTGTCGATCAGGTATTGCAGCATCGTCCGCCCCGCGCAGGGCAGCATCGCCTTGTCGCGCCCCATGCGCCGGGACGCGCCGCCGGTCAGGATCACAGTCAGCATCGCGTTATCCTCCCGCGAAAAAGTCATTTTGTGCCATTATAGCGCAGTTTTGCTTGTTTTGCAACGGCATGCGCAGTATAATAGAAAGATAGTACAGAAAAGGAGGCGGTCGCCATGGCAGAGCTCACGCAGGATGTCCGCTATCTCAAGGGCGTCGGCGAGGCGCGCGCAAAGGCGCTCGGAAAGCTCGGCATCGCCGCGGTCGGCGACCTGCTGACCCATTTTCCGCGCAGCTACGAGGACCGGACGCAGTTCTCCCCCATTCTCGCCGCCCCGCCGGGCGAGGCGGTCTGCATCCGCGCCATGGTCGCCGCGGAGCCGCGCCTGAACCGCATCCGCCGCGGGCTGGAGCTCGTAAAGCTCCGCGCCGTGGACGACAGCGGCAGCGTGGACATCACGTTTTTCAATCAGGCTTACGTCCGCGACCAGCTCCACGTCGGCGAGACTTACATTTTCTTCGGCAAGCTGGAGGGCACGCTGCTGCGCCGCACGATGACGAACCCGGACTTTGAACCGGAGACGCGCGAGGGCGCAAAAACAGGGCGCATTCTGCCCCGCTACCCGCTCACAGCCGGGATCGGCAACCGCCAGATGATGGGCTATGTCCGCGCCGCGCTGGACGCTGCGGGCGACGGCGTGCCCGACGCGCTGCCGACGGAGGTGCGCGAGCGCTACGGGCTCGCGCAGGCGCGCTATGCCTATGAAAACATCCACTTTCCCGCCGATTTCGGCGCGCTGGAGCTCGCGCGGCGGCGGCTCATTTTCGAGGAGCTTTACGTTCTCGGCTGCGCGATGGGGCGGTTGCGCGCCGCGCGCGAGGGGCTGCACAGCGAGCCCGTTCCGCGGCGGGACGCGGAGGAATTTTTCCGCACGCTCCCCTTCGCGCCGACTTCAGCCCAGCGCCGCGCCGTGGACCAGCTGCTTGCCGACCTCGCCGCGCCGCGACCCATGAACCGCCTCGTGCAGGGCGACGTCGGCAGCGGCAAGACGATGGTCGCCGCCGCGGCGGTCTGGGCGGTCTGCGCCGCGGGACGGCAGGCGGCATTCATGGCGCCGACGGAAATTCTCGCCGAGCAGCACCTCGAAACGCTCCGCGGCTTCCTCTCCCCCTTCGGCATCCGGGTCGAAAAGCTGACCGGCAGCCTCAGCGCCGCGGAGAAGCGAAAGGTCAAAGCCGCGCTCGCCGCCGGGGAGATCGACCTCGTCGTCGGCACCCACGCGCTGCTGACCGGGGACGTCGCCTTCGCCGACCTCGCCCTCGTCGTGACGGACGAGCAGCACCGCTTCGGCGTGGGGCAGCGCGGCGCGCTCTCCGCCAAGGGCAGCGAGGTCCACGTTCTCGTCATGTCCGCAACGCCCATCCCGCGCACGCTCGCGCTCATCATTTACGGCGACCTCGACGTCTCCGTCATCGACGAGCTGCCGCCCGGACGCCAGAAGGTGGACACCTTCACCGTGGACGAGAGCTACCGTGAGCGGCTTTACGGCTTTATGGAAAAGCTCGTCGGCGAGGGGCGGCAGGTCTTTGTCGTCTGCCCGATGGTGGAGGAAAACGAGGAGTTTGACCCTTCGCTTAAAAGCGCCGTGGACCACGCGGCGGCGCTTCAGGCGCGTTTCCCCGCCCTGCGCGTCGGCTGCATCCACGGCAGGATGAAGGCAAAGGACAAGGACTCCGTCATGGCCGCCGTCGTCGCCGGGGAGATCGATATTTTGGTCTCCACAACGGTCATCGAGGTCGGCGTGGACGTTCCGAACGCGGCGCTCATGGTCGTGGAAAACGCGGACCGCTTCGGTCTCAGCCAGCTCCACCAGCTCCGCGGGCGCGTCGGCCGCGGGGTGCACAAGAGCTGGTGCATCCTCGTCAGCGACGCAAAGGGCGAGGAAGCCCGCGCGCGTCTAAACGCCATGTGCGCCACGAACGACGGCTTCCGCATCAGCGAGGAGGATCTGCGCCTGCGCGGTCCGGGCGACTTTTTCGGCAAGCGCCAGCACGGTCTGCCGGAGATGCACATCGCGGACCTCGCCGCCGATATGCGCGTTCTGGAAACGGCGCAGGAGGCGGCAAAGCAGACCCTCGCCGTCGACCCGGACCTCTCCTGCCCCGACCACGCCGCCCTGCGGGCGCAGGTCGAGCGCATGTTTGAGGCAAACGCTGGGACCATCAACTGAAAACAGAGGCTTTTCCTCATTCACCGCCCCCTTTGCGCATACCCTTGTACCACAGCTTAAAACCAAGGGGGACGGCATGGGGATCAGAAAGCTTGCGCGGGACACGGCGCTTTTGACGGCGTCCTCGCTTTTGATGCGCTGCATCGGGCTGGCGTATCAGGTCTGGCTTGCCGGGCGGATCGGCGCGGCGGGGGTGGGGCTCTGGCAGCTCGTGATGAGCGTCAGCGGTCTCGCGGCGACGCTCGCCATCTCCGGCATCCGCTTCACGACGACGCGGCTCGTCAGCGAGGAGCTCGGACTCGGACGCGACGGCGGCGCGGGGCGCGCAATGCGCCGCTGCCTCGCTTATGCTGCGGTGTTCGGCGGCGCTGCCTGCGCGCTGCTCTTTTTCGGCGCGGAGCCCATCGGCTTTCTCTGGGTCGGCGACGCGCGCACCGTGCGCGCCCTGCGCATCACGGCGCTTTCGCTGCCGATGATCTCGCTCGCCTCGGTCCTGAACGGCTATTTCATCGCTTCCGGCAGGGCGTGGCGCTCCGCGGCGGTGCAGACGGCAGAGCAGATCCTCGGTATCGGCTGCGTCATGGCGCTGCTGGGCAGGGCGGACGGCGGGGACCTGGAGCAGTGCTGCTGCGCCATCTCGCGAGGCTGTCTCATCGCGGACGCAGCCTCGCTCGCGCTTATCGCGGCGCTTTATATCCTCGACCGGCGGCGACGGGAGCGTTCCGGCGCGGCGGCGGGGCTCACGGGGCGGATGCTGCGCATCGCGCTGCCGCTCGCGCTCTCGGCTTACGCCCGCGCGGGGCTCACGACGCTCCAGCAGCTGCTCGTGCCGCGTAAGCTGCGCGCCGCGGGGCTCTCCGCCGAGCGCGCCCTCGCGGGCTACGGCACCGTGACGGGCATGGTGATGCCGGTCGTTTTCTTCCCGTCCTGCCTGCTCTCCGCCGCGGCGGAGCTCGCCGTCCCGGAGCTGACGGCGCATCAGGTGCGCGGCGACCGCGCGCGGCTGCGGCGGACGGCGGAGATATTGCTGCGCGCCTCGCTCGCGTTCTCACTCGCCGTGGCGGCGTTTTTGTTTTTCACGGCGGACGCGCTCGGCTATCTCATCTACAAAACCGAGGAGGTCGCGCCCTATATCCGGCTGCTCTCGCTGATCGTCCCGGTTATGTACATGGATATCGTGACGGACGGCTGCCTCAAGGGGCTCGGACAGATGCTCTGGAGCATGGGCTTCAACATCGCCGAGGCGGTCGTCGGCGTCGTCCTCGTGCTGACCGTGCTGCCCCGCTGGGCGCTGAACGGCTGGCTCGCCGTGCTGTTTTTCTGCGAAATATTCAACTTCGCCCTCAGCTACGGACGGCTGAAAAAGGTGCTGGATTTCCGGCTTCTTCC
>CALJDB010000088.1 GCA_938023775.1 uncultured Clostridia bacterium | reverse complement strand
GGATCGCACAGCGCTGGGCGAGACCCATCGCGTAGGCGTGCTCGATGATGTACTGCTGCACCGCGTCGACCGTCTCCTGCGTGTGACCCTCGACGAGCTTGGCATTGAAGCACATGTCATAGAATTCTTCGTCTGCAATGTACTGGGTGCCGACGGTGCCGTCCTTGGCGTGATTGCCCCAGACCTTGTCCCAGACGTTCACGACGAAGTCGCTGGACGCCCATGATTCGACGGAGATATCCCAACCGGCGGGGTCGGACTTGATGGCGTTCTGGGTGCTGCGGTCCACGAGCGTGATCTCGGCGCTGATGCCGGCGGCGTCGAGCATGCCGAGCACGACGGTCGCCGCGGTCTCCATGTCGCCCGCCATGGCGAGGATCTTGAGCTTCTGACCGTTATAGCCGGCGGCTTTGAGATACTCCTGCGCCTTCTCGGTGTCCGTGACGGTCTGGTAGTTTTCCCACGTTTCCCAGTTGGGGGAGAAGTCCGGGAAGTTCGGGTTGCCCATGCCGTAGCAGGCGCGGTAAGAGCCCGGAACATCGGCGGCAAGACCGGCGACGACGCCCTCGGCGTTGACCGCGTAGAAAATGGCGAGGCGCATGTTGATGTCGCCCATGATGGAGGAATCGCTGCAGTTCGGCAGCAGGCAGGTGGTCAGATTGTCCCAGTAGGTGTAAACGTTGAACTGGCTGTCAAATTCGCCGCCGTCCTGGAAGTCGCCGGCGTCGGCGAGGGAGAGGTTGTTGTCGAACTGCGCCATGCCGGTCTTGAGCGCCACGATCTGGGAGGCGGTCTCCTGCGCATAGACGAACTCGATGGTCTCGACGTTCGCCGCCTGGATCTGGCAGGTGATCTCGTCGGCGGGGCACCAGTAATCCTCGTTTTTCACTAGCGTCATGGACGAGCCGATAACATAGTCGGCGAGCTTATACGGTCCGGTGCCGCAGGCATCGCTGACGAAGCCGGAGGGGGAGTCGTTGTAAGACTTCTCGGAGAAGAAGAACACGCGGGCAAAGTAAGTGGTCAGCTCACCGACCTGATAGAGCTCGCGCTTGAAGGTCAGACGCACG
>CALJDB010000087.1 GCA_938023775.1 uncultured Clostridia bacterium | reverse complement strand
GATTCATATCGCTCGTCATGCGCGTGAGCAGCGACGATGTGCCGAGGGCATCGAGGTCTGCATAGCTGAGCGTGCCGATGTGCGAAAACAGCGCGCTGCGCAGCCGCGCGGCAAAGCCGCAGGAGGCTTTTGCGGCAAAATACTGTGCCGTGACCGACGCCGCCAGCCCCAGAAGCCCCAGCAGCAGGAGAAGCCCGCACTGGCGCAGGATGTAGCCCGTGTCGCCGGTGCGGATGCCCTCGTCGGTGATGCGCGCCACGATGAGCGGCACGATCAGCTCAAAGCTCGCCTCCAGCAGCTTGAACGCCGGGCCGAGGATGCTCTCCTTTTTATATTCCCGCAGATACGGCAGCAGGGGCTTTACCGAGCCGCCTTCTTTTTTTTGCTTCATTTGCATTCGTTGCCTGCCAGATAGACCTTTCGGCGATGAAGCGCCGCGTCACAGATCACAAAATCCGCCCGAAGCCCCACGGCGATACTGCCGCACACGTCGGCGCAGCCGAGTGCGCGCGCCGGGTTTCGCGTGGCGGCGAGGATGGCGTCCTCCCGCGCGATGCCGAAGCGCACGGCGTTCAGCATACAATCATAGAGATTCGTCGCGGAGCCCGCGAGTGTGCCGTCCGCCAGCTTCGCCACACCGCCTGATAAGAACACGTCCTGCCCGCCGAGGGTGTACTGCCCGTCCGGCATCCCGCAGCAGCGCAGCGCATCGGAGATCAGGCACATCCGCTCACGCCCGAACAGGCGGAACGCCAGCCGCACCGCGCTGGGGTGCACATGGATGCCGTCGCAGATCAGCTCCGCGCGCACCGTATCGCGCTCCGCCGCCGCGCCGATCGGACCGGGGTCGCGGTGATGGAGCGGCGGCATGGCGTTATACAGATGCGTCAGGTGCGTCGCGCCCGCGTCGAATACCGCCGCCGCCTCGTCATAGGTGACGTTCGCCGCCATGACGCGCGCCGTGCCGTAAGTCGTGAACTGGTCCTCCATGATGTCCAGCGCGAGCTTGGTCTCCGCGTCGTCCGGCAGGAAGGCGGTAAGCTCGTTTTCCACGTTCACCCAATTCCGCGAAAATGCGGAGAAAATGAGCAGAATGACCGTGATGAGGAAAAACAGATTGCGCCGGTCCACAATGGTCGTCGCCAGCTTTAACATAAAGCTCGGTTTTTCCTGCGTCTGCTGCTCCATAAGCGAGTCCTCCTTTCCGCCACCGCCGGGTTTTGTCTTCGCATGCACATTTTGTTGTCCGCCGATGGCAGGGGATACGTCAAAGGATACTTCCGGGAAGCCGAAAAAGCAACGGTCAAACCCGGCGGTTTGTCCGGTTTTCCCAGGCTCAGGGCTCGAGCGTGAAGGTCATCCGCACGGGGTTATGGTCGGAATAGGCGAAGCCGGTGTCCACGACCTCCGCGCCCGCGACGGAGACGTTCGGCGTCACGAGAAAGCCGTCCACCGTCACGCGGAAGGCCGTCTCCGGATCGTAGGGCGCGTCCGGCGTGCGGCAGCTCGCCGCGCCCGACGGGGCGACGAGACACAGCTCGTCGGGAATGGTGCCCGCCGGGATTTGCTTCGCCCAGTTGTCGCCGTCGCGCCCGGCGACGCCGAAGATCTCGGCGGAGTTGCCGAGCAGATCCTTGTTGAAGTCCCCGCCCGCGACGCACCAGTTGCCCTTTTCAAACTCCGCGGTCATGTCGGCGCAGAGCAGCTTCAGCTGCTCCGTCGCGATCGTGCCGTCGGAGGTGTAAGCCGAGAGGTGGAGGTTATAGAGCACGAGCTCCCCCTCCGCGTCCGCGAGCGGAATGCGCTGCACGCTGTAGCAGCGGTCGAGGTCCACGAGCTTCATAAAGCCGCTCTCGATCGGCAGCTCCACGCGCTCCGCCGCCGCAATGGGCGCGGAGGAGAAGGTCATCAGCCCCGCGCGGGACGCGCCATGCGGCTGGGTCAGCGGGTAAAAGAGGAAGGGCGAATCATAATTCTGGGCAAAGGTGTAAGTAAAGCCGTCCCCGACGCCGCCCACGATATAGGGCCGCTCGTCGACCTGATAGGTGCGCGTCGCGCCGATATCGACCTCCTGAATGAGGTAAAAATCCGCCTCCTGCGCGCGCAGCGTGTCCGCGATGTCGCCGAGGTTGCGCTCCAGGCGCTCCGGAGACTCCGCCCACGACTGCGTGCCGCCGTCCATGAAGAAGTCATAGTCCTCCGTGTAGGCGCCGAAGCCGATATTCCACGACAAAATGCCGTAAGGCACCCCGGTCTCGACCGCGCCCGCCGCCGCGCCCTCCGGCTCGATCGTCTGGTCCCCAATGCGGTGGTAGTCCAGAAACACA
>CALJDB010000086.1 GCA_938023775.1 uncultured Clostridia bacterium | reverse complement strand
CTGTGATCTTAAACGCGCTTTCCGGCTGTCCGATCTCCACGAGTCTGCCGGATCTGAACAGCCTCTATTTCTCTTGGGCGGTCTTTCTGCCCTCCGACGGCTCCGCGCTGCGGGGCGACCGGCTTTATCTCTGCACGCTCGACGACGCGCGCGACGCCGCGGAGCGGAGCGAGGCGGGCTGCTTTCTCTGCCCGGCGGAGCACCGCGGCGGCGAGCCGCTCCCGCCGCGGACGATCGCGGTGGAGAGCGCTGAGCCGCTCTGCGCGCTCGCCGCGCGCGTGCAGGAGCGCATCGCCGAAACGCGCGACTGGCTCGCCCAGCTCAACGAGAGCGCGATGGAAAATCCGTCCTATCAGGGTCTGCTCGACTACTGCGAGCCGGTGCTGAAAAACCCGCTTTATATTCTGGACGCCTCCTACAAGCTGCTCGCCTACACGAAAAACACCCTCGACGACGACGAGATCGACGTCCGTCTGCGCGAGACGGGCTACCACTCCGAGGAGGCGATGCTCGCGTTCCGGCGCAGCAACCGCTTCAAGGTCTACCAGAGCTCCGTCGGCGTGCTCGTCAACCCGCCGGGCAACCCGAACAAATACGCCACGGTCAGCAAATGGCTCTGGGACCGCGGCATGCCCGTCGTCCACCTCATCATGGTCTGCTCCAACGCCGCGCCGGATGAGAACCTGCTCGCCCTTTTTGAGCTCGCGGCGCAGAACTGCGCCCTGCGCTTCCGCCAGCTCCAGAGCGCCGCGCCCCACACGGGGCATTATTACGACCCGCTGCTGAACGATCTGCTCTTCGGCAATTTGGATAACCCGCGCATCATCGCCGAGCGCGCCCGCATGTCCGGTCTGCCGCTGACCGGCAGCTTCGACTGCTTCAAGATCCTGCTCCGCGAGGGCGACTCTTACCCCGTCGCACGGCTGCTCGACGAGCTGCTGAGCCTGTTTCCGGCTATGAGCGCCATCTCCCATGGCTACGAGATCGTGGCGCTGGGCCAGCGCCGCGGCGCGCAGGAGGAGGCTCTCCCGCAGGGGCTGCGGGAGTTTCTGGACAAATACGGCGCGGTCTGCGGCGTCAGCGAGCCCTTCCGCGAGCTCGCCGACCTCCCCGCGGCTTACACGCAGGCGAGCCGCGCGCTCGGCATCGGCGAGGCGCTCCGCCGCCACGAGAGCACGTGGAACGCCGACGTCTCCGCCCCCGGCGCAACGCACGCGCCGCGCAGCGGCAGTGTGTTTTTCTACGACGACGTGGTCGTCTATTACGCGCTCAGCCAAGCGCGCAACGGCAGCGTGGACGTATTCCGCCTGACGCCCTATCTGGAGCTCGCGCGCGAGCTGCTGCGCAGCGACCGCGAGCACCGGACAGATAACGCCCAGATGCTCTATGTCTACCTCGCCTCGGAGCGCCGCGCAACACGCACGGGCGAGCTGCTGCACATGCACCGCAACAACGTGCTCTACCGCATCCCGCGCATCGCGGAGAAGCTCGGCGTAGACCTCGACGATTACTGGGTCCGGCTCAATCTGCTCCTCGCCTTCCACCTTCTGGAGCTGGAGGAGGCGCACCGCGAGCAGCTCGGCGAGGCATAACAAAAAACG
>CALJDB010000085.1 GCA_938023775.1 uncultured Clostridia bacterium | reverse complement strand
CGCGGAGGAAGGAGGTGTATTCGGCGAAGCCGAGCTCCATTGCGGTCTCGGTGACGCCCGCGCCGGTCTCCAGCCGCTCGGCAGCGGCGGCGAGGCGCTTTTGCTGAATGTAGCTGTGGACGGTGTAGCCCGTCGCGTCCTTGAAGCGGCGCATGAAATAAAAGCGGCTGAGATAACACATGCCCGCCAGCGTGTCGACGGTCATCGGCTCGCCGAGGTGGGTGTTGATGTAATAAAGCGCGGCGTCGATCTTGGGGTCGAGGCTGCGCGCGGTCTCCCCGCCGCCGCGGCGGACGGCGCGGTTGAGCTCCACCATCAGCTGCAAAAAGAAGCTGTTTACCAGAATGCTCGCCCCGAACTCCTCGCCGTCATTCAAAGCGCTCTCCAGACCGGAGAGCGTTTTTTTCAGTCTTGCAAGCTCCTCCGCCGCCGGGCGAATGAGACAGCTGCGCCGCTGGGACGCGAGGTCAAAGCAGCTTTCCAGCCACGCGCCGTCCACGCTGCTGCGCTCCAAAAACTCCGGCGTGATCCATAGCACGATGCGCTCATAGTCGCTCTCCGGCGAGATCTCCGGGCGGTGGATGTCGTGATGGCGGACGAAGAGCACGTCGCCCGGCTGCATGCGATAGCTCACGCCCTCAACGGTGTAATCCACCGCGCCGGCGCAGAGCACCACGATCTTGTCGAACTCATGATAATGCGGCGCCATCTTCTGCGCGCGGCGGTCCCGCAGGTGGAAAAGCCGGAAATTTTCCAGCAGATAGCCCTTATTGATCGCATCTGCCATTGCAGCGCCTCACCCCTCTCAGGGGATATCTTAGCGCATTTTCCGCATGATATCAAGAAGAATCTTCCGATACCCTAAAAAAGATGCTCCGGACCCTTTACCACTGACCGCGGTAAGCCGCCTCGATGTGGCGCAGGACGCGCTGGGCAATCGTGTCGATCGAGTCGATCATCGCTCGGCTGACCCAGCGCTTGATGATGCCGATGCCGCCGTAGATGCAGAAGGTGCGCAGCGACTCGTTTTCCCCCGCGGCGGCGGGGTATTTGCCGCGCAGATAATCGAGGTAGGGTCCCATCATGTCCGCCATGACCTGAAGCGGCAGGCTGAAGTCCTCGCCCGTGTCGGAGGAATACGCCTGAAACTCGCGCAGGTGCTCGCTTAAATAGCGCAGGTGGCGCTCAAGCAGAAAGCGCATGCGCTGCTCCGGCGTCAGCCGCAGCTCGCAGACGAGCAGGGCGCGGCTCTCGGCGATGATGTCCTGCTTCATCGAGTTGAAAAGGTCATAGGGGCTGGAATAATAGGCGTAAAACGTCGAGCGGTTGATGTCCGCCCGCTCGCAGATTTCCTTGACCGTGATCGCGTTGATCTTTTTCTGCTCCAGCAGCTCCAGAAGGCTCTGCTTGAGCAGCTGCTTCGTCATCCTCGTCCGCCGGTTTCCTGCTTTTTCCATACGTTCT
>CALJDB010000084.1 GCA_938023775.1 uncultured Clostridia bacterium | reverse complement strand
GCCTTTTCGATGGTGCGCTTGATGTTGTCGTTCGGCATGTTGGCGGCCTTGGCCTTGGCGATGACGGTGGCGAGGCGGGAGTTGTTGTTCGGGTCGCCGCTGCCGCCCTCCTTGACCGCAACGATCATTTCACGCGCGATCTTGGTGAACGCCTGCGCGCGCTTTGCGTCGGCGGCACCCTTGGTTTTCTGTATATTGTGCCATTTGGAATGTCCTGACATGTATCTCACAGCCCCTTGTATAAAAATTAGCTTATACATTTTAGCACAAACATTCCGACATGGCAAGAGGCAAAGCGCGTTTACGACAGGGTTTTCGGGATGAGCAGCAGCCTCGACCAGCCTTCGGGTGCCTCGTCGAGGCGGTTTGCCTCGCGGATAGCGGCGACGGTCGAGCAGTTGTCGCGCGCGATTGCCCATAGATCGGCGGTGCTGTCGGCGCGCAGGAGCACGAGCGTCGGGCGCGCGGCGGTCTCAAGCGGCGCGGTCTCGTCATAGCGCAGCGCCGTGATGCACTGCACCGTCTCCTCCGTGCGCAGCAGCGCATGGAGCGCCGCCGCGACGCGCACCTCCGCCCCGCCGTCCGACGGCACGGCGGAGACCTCCGTGAGCTCTGCGGACACGATCTCAAGCCGCTCCCCCTCGATAAGCTCGGCAGAGGTCTCCAGCGAAAAGCTGCGCCGCGCGGCGCAGACGCTGCCCGCCGCGGTGCGCCAGACGAGGAGCACGCTAAGCGGCAGCGTCACGCTCCCGCCGCTCACGGCCGGCGCGCACGCCGAAGCGCAGACAGTACTGATCTCCGCCGGCAGCTCCGCGGTCGGGAACAGGGCGCGCAGCGCGCCGTGGAGCACGGTCTCGCGCCGGATGAGCGAGAAGGTCTCCGCGCTGCGCTCGCTCTCGACGGCAAAGGCGTTGCTGTAAGCATCGGTGAGGCAGCGGAGCGTCTCCGTTCCGCGCACCGTCGCCTGTGCGACGAGGTGGAGCTCCATCTCGATCCGCCCGGCGGCGGTCAGCTCATAGTAGCTTCCGCTCGGCTGGATGGCGACCGTCACGAGCGCCTCGTCCGGCAGCCGCTCCGCCTCGATGATCTGGGAAAATGGTGTGGAAAACTCCGCCGCGGCGATGCCGCCGCGATCGTCAAGGACGAGCAGGCGGCTCTCCGCCCTCCCCTTCACGACGATCTTGCTGCCGACCGTGCGCACCTCCTCGGTCTCCATGCGCGTCTTCTGCCCCACGATGCGCTGCGCCGCGACGCCCTCCGGGGCTTCGAGCTCATCGGTGAGCACGAAGGTCTTCTCCGTCACGGACGCGACGGCGGAGAAGCTGATCTCGCGCTCGCGGGTCTGGATACCCGCCTCCGCCGTCTCCGGCGCAGCGCAGACGCTGCGCTTTGCGCACTCATAGCAGGCGACGGAAAACTCCACCTCCGCGCGGACGGAGACCTTGCGCGGATTCAGAACGCGCGTGTCCAGCGCGGCGAGGCGCAGCTCCGCGGTGCAGAGTCCGCCCTCCGGGATCGCGGCGTCCTCCGCGGTGAGCGCGAGCGGGACGTTCACGTCCAGCAAAAACGGCACACCGCCCTCCTCCGGCACGCAGCAGACGCGCGCGGGGACGTTCGCCTCGATGCGCAGCCGCCCCGCGGCGACGTCCTTGCTGCGGATGAGCACGTCGCCCGTCGTGCAGAGCACCTCCCCGATATCCGGCAGCGTGTCCGGCACGACCGAGTCCATGCTCTCCTCTTTTCTGACAGTCTGCGAATAGACCCGGCGGCAGCAGTCCACCGCCGCGGCGCTCAGCTTGACCTCCATAGCGTTTGCTCTCCTTGTTCGGTAAAAATTTTTGGTATTAGAGCCTATGCGCCGCATGTCTTGGATATGCCCTCACCTGTGTCCGCAGACGCAGCAGCCGCAAACGATGAGCGCGAGCCCGATCAGAAACCACCAGAAGCCGGACGGCAGCACCATGGCGAGCAGCACGACGACTCCCGCCGCGATCATCAGCAGACCGATGCAGCTGCCAAAGGGTCTCGGTCTCCGCATAAAAAAAGCACCGCCTTTCCGAACAAGATCCGAGGGGAAAAAGTTCCCCCTGCATTCTATGCGGAAAAGCGGCGATGGCTGAACGGTATTTCATTTTTAAAAAAGCCTCGCAGAGTTCGCGCTCGCCCTAAAGGACTAGCGCCTTCGGCGCGTCGCAGGCGCGAATAATGTTCAATCCATTTTTCGGCGCGACCCGTGCGTGCCGAAAAATTCTCTGCGCGGAAGGAACGTGCGCCCCGAAGGGGCGTGCGCTGAGTGGAGCGAGTCCTTTTCAAATGAGAGCCCAGCGTAGCGGGTCTCATTTGAGGGGCTTCTGCTCCCAGTCGCGGTACTGGGCAGAAATTTCATAAAGGCGTCTGTAGCTCTCGTGGCGGCTCGGCGCGATCTCGCCCTCAGCCAGCGCGGCGAGCACGGCGCAGCCCGGCTCGCGCAGATGGGCGCAGTCGTCGAAGCGGCAATTGCCGATATGGGGGCGGAACTCCGGGAAGCACCATTGCAGTTCCTCCTTGGAGATCGGCTGCATTTGGGTCAGGTCAAAGGACGAAAAGCCCGGCGTGTCCGCGATGAGCGTGCCGTCCCCGACGTCGAAAAGCTCGATGTGGCGCGTGGTGTGCCGTCCGCGGCCAAGGCGGTCGCTGACCTCGCCGACGGCGAGGTGAAATTCCGGGGCGATGCAGTTTAAAATGCTGCTTTTCCCGACGCCGGAGTTGCCGGTGAACGCCACCGTTTTGCCGCGGATGAGCGCCCGCAGCGCGTCGATGCCCTCGCCGGTGACGGCGCTTGTGTGCAGCACGGGGTAGCCGGTATTGCGGCTGAAGGCGTCATAGAGCGCGTCGCCGCGGTCGGCGTCGCATTTGTTGATGCAGACGATGACGCCGCACTCGCTGTGCTCGGCGATGACGGCGACACGGTCGACGAGAAAGGGGTCCGTCACCGGGTTGACGTTCGCCGCGAGCAGCACGAGCGCGTCGACATTCGCAACGGCGGGGCGCACGAAGCAGTTTTTCCGCGGCAGGATCTCCTCCACGGCGCCGCTGCCGTCTGCGCTCTGCACGAAGCGGACGCAGTCGCCCACGAGGGGGTTCATCCCGTCGCGTCGAAGCTTGCCCCTGCCGCGGCAGGCGACGGTGTCGCCCTCCGCGGTGAGGACGTAGTAAAAGCCGCTGAGGGCTTTCATAATTGTTCCTTCCGGCATGCCGCGTCAGCCCCCGATGCCGGTCATGCGCATCTGCGGCGCAACGGGCTCCGTGGAGTCCGCCGGGGCGTCCGACTCCTCCGGCTCCGGCGTCTCCTCGGGCGGCTCGGTCTCCTTGGGACCGCTCGAAACCTGAAGATACACGCGGGTATGCTCGTCGACCATCGTGTAAGCGTCCACGCTCTGCCAGATAACCGTGCCCGCCGCCATTTCGCTCTCCACAAGCGTCACGGAGCCGAGTGCAAGGTTTGCACCCTCGATTTTGTCGACCGCCGTCCAGCGGCTGAGACCCACAAGCTGGGGCATCTGGACCTTTGCGACGGTCGGTCCGGTCGAGATCGTGAGGTAAACGGTCGCGCCGGCGGGCAGCTTTTCGCCCGCGGCGGGGTTGGAGGAGATGACGTATTCCTTCGTGATCTCCTTCGACGCCTCGTATTCGAGCTCGCCGACGACGAAGCCCGCCTTCTGGAGCATCTGCGTCGCGTCGCGGTATTCGGTGTTTACGACGTTCGGCACCTCGATCATCTGCATGCCGGTGCTGACCGTCAGGCTGACGTCGATGCCGTCGCCGTCGAGCGTGCGGCTCTTGCCGCTCTGCGGGTCCTGACGGACGATGACGCCCGCCTCGACGTCCGGGTCGACGACGTAGATGACGGTGAAGTTATAGAGCTTCTGGAACTCCTTGTTGTTCTGCACGTCCTCCAGCTCGCTGCCGACGAAGCTGGGGATGCTGATCTTGACCGGGTCGGAGAACAGGTCGCGCAGCCAGTAGTTCCAAAGGAAGACAAACACGGCGACGGCAAAGCCGAGCGCCAGCAGGATACCGGAAAGCAGGCTCACCTTTGCGGCGCGGCGATGGCGGCGGATATAGCTCTCCTTCGTAAGCTCACCGGCGCGGCTGAGCGGCTCGACGTTCTCCGGCAGCGGCTCCGAGGGCACAGTCTCGGCGCTCTCACCGACATGGGGCAGCGGCGCCGTGCTCCCGAAGCGGAACTCCTCCAGATCGGAAAGCAGAGCCTCCGCCGTCTGATAGCGCTGCTCCGGATCGACCGCCATGGTCTTCAGCACGATCGCCTCCAGCTCCGGCGGGATCTCCGGGTTCAGCTCCCGCGGCGGCGTGGGGTTCCCGGCGAGGTGCTGCAATGCAATCTCCTCCGCGCTCGCGCCCGTGTAGGGCAGGTGCCCCGTCAGCATTTCGTAGAACACGATGCCGAGAGAATAGAGGTCGCTCCGTGCGTCCGCGGGCAGACCGCGCGCCTGCTCCGGGGAGATATAGTGGACGGAGCCGACCGCGGTGCCGCGGCTCTCCTCCAGCGCGCTCTCCAGATAGGCGATCCCGAAGTCGGCGACCTTGACGGTGCCGTCCATCGTGATCATTACGTTCTGGGGCTTGATGTCGCGGTGGATAATGCCCTTGCCGTGGGCGTGGGCGAGCGCCTTCGCGATTTGGGTCGTGAAATGGACGCTTTCGCGGCAGCTCAGCACGCCCTTGCTCTTCATATACTGCTTGAGCGTGATGCCCTCGATGAGCTCCATGACAATATAGTCGACCTCCGGCGTGCGGCTGACGTCGTAGACGGAGACGATGTTCGGGTGGCTCAGCATGGCGACAGCCTGCGCTTCTTTTTTGAAGTTTGCGCGGAACTCCGCGTCCGCCGCCATATCGTCGCGCAGGATCTTCACCGCGACGAAGCGGTTCAGAAGGTGGCACTTGGCTTTATACACGACCGCCATGCCGCCGCGGCCGATGACCTCCAGAATCTCGTAGCGACCGTCGAGCATCTGGCCGAGGTATCTGTCCATATTGGAATTATCCATAAAACTCATTCCTCCAAAGACCGGGATGTTCCGTGCTGCGCGACAAGAACGGTTACGTTGTCCGGTGCGCCGCGCTCCAGCGCCGCGGCGAGCAGCGCCTCGCACGCCTTCTGCGGCGTGGGATTTCCCTGCATGAGCGCGAGCAGCTCGCTCTCCGGAACGACGCCGCTCAGACCGTCCGAGCAGAGCAGAAGGCGTGTGTCCGGCTGGAGCTTCAGCTCAAAGATATCCGCCGTCACGGTTGCCTCCACGCCGACGGCGCGGGTGATGATGTTGCGCTGGGGATGGGTCCGCGCCTGCTCACGCGTCAGCTTGCCGCGGGCGATCATGTCCTCCACGAGCGAATGGTCGCGCGTGATCTGCTTCATCCGCCCGCGGGAGAGCGTGTAAGCCCGGCTGTCCCCCACGTTCGCGGCAAAGGCGCGCTTGCCGCTGACGAGCAGCGCCACGAGCGTGCTGCCCATGCCCATGCAGCTGAGGTCATCAAACGCCTTTTCATACACCCGGCGGTTCGCGTAATCGACCGCCTCGGTCAAAATGGCGCGGATATCCGCCGGCGTGGATGTCTCGTCGAGCGAATTCGCGGCGTGGGACATAAAAGCGTCCGCCGCAATCGAGCTCGCAAGCCCGCCGGCGCGCGCGCCGCCCATACCGTCGCAGAGCACGGCGGCCAGCAGCTCGCGCCCCGCCGGGGCATCAAAGCGGACCTCGTCCTGATTTTCCTTGCGCACCCCGCCGCGGTGGGTGATGCCAAAGACCTCGATCATGTCGTCGTCCCCCTTTCAAGCTCCCGCTTGCGCCGGAGCTGTCCGCAGGAGGCGTCCACATCGCCGCCGAGCGAGCGGCGGACGGTGTAATTTGCCCCGCGGGTATCCAGTATCTTCGTAAATGCCCGCATCCGCTCTGGCGCGGAGGGCGCGAACTCGCGCTCCTCGACGTGGTTCAGCGGGATGAGGTTGATATGCGCCCGGACGCGGCGGGCGAGCTTCGCGATCGCCTCCGCCTGCTCCGGCGAATCGTTCACGCCGTTGATCATTGCGTATTCAAAGGTAATGCGCCGCCCCGTCGCGGCGAAATAGCGCTCACAGGCGTCGATAAGCGTATCCACGCCGGTGCCGCGGTTGACAGGCATCAGGCGCGTGCGCGTTTCGTCGTCCGGCGCATGGAGCGAAATCGCGAGCGTCAGCTGAAGGTCCTCCTCCGCGAGCTTCGCAATCCCCGCGGTCAGCCCGCAGGTGGAGAGCGAAATATGGCGCATGCCGATATTCAGCCCCTCCGGACAGTTCACAAGGTGCAGAAAGCGCAGAACATTGTCGTAGTTATCCAGCGGCTCGCCGATGCCCATCAGCACGATGTTGCTGATTTTTTCGCCGAGGTCGAGCTCCGAGCAGAGCACCTCGTCGAGCATTTCGGAGGCAGTCAGGTTCCGCACGAGTCCGCCGATGGTGGACGCGCAGAAGGCGCATCCCATGCGGCAGCCGACCTGGGACGAGATGCAGACCGTCGCCCCGTGGGCATAGCGCATGACGACCGTCTCGACGGCGTTGCCGTCGGCGAGCTCCCAGAGATATTTCACGGTGCCGTCCGCCGCGCTGATCTGCTTGCGTAGGCGCTTTAAGCGGAAAAGCCGGGCGTCCGCGGCGAGCTTTTCGCGCAGCGACTGCGGAATGTTGCGCATCTCGTCGAAGCTGCCGACGCCCTTTAAGAGCCACGAATAGACCTGCTTTGCGCGGAATTTCGGCTCTCCGAGGGAGACAATATACTGTTCCAGCTCCGCGGGGAGCATCGCTTTGATGTCTGTCATGCCATTCTCCTGAGCTTTGCCATAAAAAATCCGTCCGTGCCGTGGCGTTGGGGCCAGAGCTGGAGCAGCCCCTCCGGGGCTGTGAGCCCGCCGGGGAGCGAGAAGGGCTCCGCGGTATAGTCCGGCGTCTCCGCTAAAAACGCGCGGACCGTGTCCTCGTTCTCCTCCTGCCGGACGGTGCAGGTGGAATAAAGCAGCGTCCCTCCCACGCGGACATAGCGCGCGGTGTTTTTCAGGATCGCCGCCTGAATTTCCGACAGCGCAGCGAAGTCCGCCGGGTCTTTCCAGCGGATATCCGGCTTTTTGCGGATGACGCCGAGCCCGCTGCACGGAACGTCCGCGATCACAAGGTCGAACGCGCCGTTCCATTCCGGGCGGTTTTCCCGCGCGTCGCAGGCGAGGGTCTGAATCATATTGTCGATGCCGAGGCGCGCCGCGCTCTCGCGGATGCGCTTCAGCTTGTTCTCATGCAGGTCGCAGGCGGTGATGTCCGCCTCCCCCGCTGCAACGGCTGCGGCAAAGCTCTTGCCGCCGGGAGCGGCGCAGGCGTCCAGAATTTTCTGTCCCCGCTGCGGTTCCGCCGCTATTACGGCAAGGCGCGCCGCGGCATCCTGCACGTAAAAAAGACCCTCCCGGAACGCCGGGAGCGCGGCGAGGTCGCCGACCGTGTCCGCCCTGAGGCAGTCGGGCAAAAACGGATGGAACTCCGTTTCAAGCCCTTCCGCGGCGAGCCGGGCGCGCAGCGAGCGACAATCCGTCCGCAGGGTGTTCACCTGAAGCGCCGCGGGCGCGGGCGCATTATCGCAGCGGAGCAGCGCCTCCGTCTCCGCCTCGCCGAGGCGGCGCAGCAGCGCGTCCACGAGCGGGCGCGGGTGGCTGTATTGGATGGATAACCGCTCCGCCGCGTCTGCTGGGAACGGCGGCTCCTGCGCGGAGGCGAGGCGGCGCAGCACGGCGTTGACGAAGCCCGCGGCGCGGGCAAAGCCCACCGCGCGAGTCAGCTTCACGCCCTCGTTCACCGCCGCGGAGTCGGGAATGCGGTCCATAAAAATAAGCTGATAAGCCGAGATGCGGAGCACGTCCAGCACCTTCGGCTCGATCTTCCGGAGCGGCAGACTGCTCACGGCGGCAATGCGCCAGTCGAGATAGGTCCTGTTCTGCATCACGCCGTAGCAAAGCGCGGCGGCGAGACCGCGGTCGCGCGTGTCGAGCCCCTCGTAGGTCAGGACGGAGGAGAGCACCGCGTCCGACCACGCGCCGCCGCGTCGGCAGCGCTCCAGCGCCGTCAGTGCGGCGCGTCTTGCGTCGCCCATCGTCAGCCCACCCGGATCGGGTGCCCCAGCAGATAGTCCGCCGCGCGCATCCGCTTTTTGCCGGGCGCCTGAAGCTCCGTCACGCGCAGGGTCTCTCCCCCGCCGCAGGCGAGCTCGATCCCGCGCTTATCCGCGGCGAGAACGGTCCCCGGCGCGGCATCGGTGCGGTTTTCGGTATATTCTGCGGCAAAAACGCGGAAAACGCCGCCCTCCAGCTCCATCGTGGCGACGGGCCACGGCTGCAAGCCGCAGATATGCTTCACGATCTCGCGCGGGCCGCGCGTCCAGTCGATGGGGCACATGGATTTATCCAGCTGTTTCGTATAGGTCGCGGCGGCGTGGTCTTGCGGGATACGCGGGGCGGTGCCCGCCTCGATATCGCGCAGGGTGCGGTCCAGCAGCTCCGCGCCGAGGTGCATAAGGCGGTCAAAGAGCTCCCCGCTCGTCTCGAACTCGCCAATCTCCGTCTCCGCGCGGTAGATGATGTCTCCGGCGTCCATATCGTGGGCGAGATACATCGTCGTGACGCCCGTCACCTTGTCCCCGTTCAGCACCGCCCACTGGATGGGCGCGCTGCCGCGGTAGCGCGGGAGGAGCGAGCCGTGGACATTGATGCAGCCGAGCGGCGGAAGGGTCAGATATTCGTCCGGCAAAATCTTGCCGTAAGCCACCACGACGACGATGTCCGGTGCAAGGGCGCGCAGCGTCTCCAGCGCTTCGGCGTTGCCGCGGAGCTTTTCCGGCTGAAAAACCGGCAGACCGTGGGCGAGCGCGAGCGCCTTGACCGGCGACGGACGCAGCTCCATGCCGCGCCCTGCCGGGCGGTCCGGCTGGGTGAACACGCCGACGACCTCATATTGCTTTTCGATCAGCTTTTCCAGCGACGCCGCGGCAAAGTCGGGCGTGCCCATAAACACGATTCGCATAGCGTTCTTAATCTTCTCCGTCCCCGGCATGTCCGTAATACTCGTCGAGCTCCTCGTCGCTCATGATATGGTCGGCAAGCTCGTCAAACAAAATTCCGTCCAGATGGTCCAGCTCATGGCAGAAGGCGCGGGCGGTCAGACCGTCGCCCTCGACCTCGAACCAGTTGCCGTCCCGGTCCTGCGCGCGGACGCGGACATGGTCCGGGCGCGTCACCCAGCCGAAGACGTTCGGCAGGCTGAGGCAGCCTTCGGGACCGGACTGCTCGCCGCTGCGCTCGATGATCTCCGGGTTGATGAGCTCGATGACGTACTCGTCCTCCCCTTCGGGAACGTTGGTCTCCAGCACAAGCACGGCGCGGCGCAGGATTCCGACCTGCGGCGCTGCGAGCCCGACGCCATTGGCTTTGGCGAGCGTCTCCGCCATATCGTCGAGCAGGGTGTGCAGCTTGTCGTTGAAGTCGGTCACGGGGCGGCAGCGCTTGGTCAGCACGGCGTCCCCTTTTTCCACAATATTTCTCAGTGCCATAGTTGAAACACTCCTTTTTTTCTATTCGTTCTCATTCCAGCGGGTCCTGATCGGCGTAAACCGCGACACCGCGGAACTCCCGGTCCGTGTTGCAGCAGATGAGCGCGCGCGAAACGGCGGCGCGGAGCTCGCGGTCCGGACGGCAGCGGAGGGTCAGCTTGTAGCGGTAGCGGTTCACGACCTTGACGATCGGATAAGGCGCGGGACCGAGCAGGTCCGTCCCCGGCTTTCCGGCGAGCGCATGCTCCAGCAGACGGCGCAGCGCCGTGCAGCAGCGCAGCACCTGCGCCTCGTCCACGCCCGTCACAGTCAGGGCGATGAGCTGGGTAAAGGGCGGGCAATGGAGCACGCGGCGCAGCTCGATTTCACTGCGGTAAAAGCCCTCGTAATCCTGCGCGGAGGCGAAGCGTATGACCTGATTTTCCGGCGTAAAGGTCTGAATCACGGCGCGCCCGGGGCGCACGGCGCGTCCGGAGCGCCCGATCACCTGTGTGATGAGGGAAAAGGTCCGCTCCCCGGCACGGAAATCGCCGGCGTAAAGGCTCTGATCCGCGAGCAGGACGCCCACGAGGGTGACGTTTTCAAAGTTGAGGCCCTTCGTTACCATCTGGGTGCCGATCATGATGGGGATTTTTTCCTTGCGGAAGCGGGTGAAAAGCGCGTCATGCCCGCCCGCGGCGGCGACGGTGTCCGTGTCCACGCGCAATATCTCCGTCTCCGGAAACAGCTCGCGCAGCTGCTGCTCGACCTTCTCGGTCCCGTCGCCGGTGAACTTCAGCTCCCCGCCGCAGTCAGGGCAGCAGGGCGCGACCGGGCGGGAGTAGCCGCAGACGTGGCAGACGAGGCGGCGGCGCGGCGCATGGTAGGTGAGGTTCACGGAGCAGCTCGGACATTTGAAGTTATAGCCGCAGTCGACGCAGGTGATGAGCTTCGCCGTGCCGCGGCGATTCAAGAACAGAATGCTCTGTTCGCCGCTGTCGAGGTTTTTTTGCAGCTCATCGCGCAGGAAGGAGCTGACGGAGCTGCCGTTCCCGGCGCGGAGCTCGCGCTTCACGTCGACGATGTCCACCGTTGGGAGCGCGAGGCGGTTATAGCGGTTTTTGAGCTCAAAGAGCGCATAGCGCCCGGTCTCCGCGAGATAGCGGGTGCAGACATCCGGCGTTGCGCTGCCGAGCAGCAGCAGCGAACCGGCGCGGGCGCAGCGCCAGACGGCGACATCCCGCGCGTGGTAGCGCGGCGCGCTGCCGGATTTATAGGTGTCCTCCTGCTCCTCGTCGATGATGATGAGTCCGGGGCGGTCCAGCGGGGCAAAAATCGCGCTGCGCGTGCCGATCACGAGGCGCGCAGAGCCGTTTTTGATCCGCTTCCATTCGTCGTAGCGCTCCCCCGCGGAAAGCGAGCTGTGGAGCACGGCGATGGTCTCCCCGAAATAGGAGGAAAAGGTTTCGAGCATCTGGGGTGTGAGCGCGATCTCCGGAACGAGCAAGATCGCGGAGCCGCCCGCTTCGAGCTCGGCGGCGATGAGCCGGATATAGACCGCGGTCTTTCCGCTGCCGGTGACGCCCTGAAGCAGCGCGCCCTGCGCTCTGCCGCTCCCGCGGAGGGCGTTCAAGCCCTCGAACACGCGTTGCTGCTCCTCGCTCAGCTCCGGCAGCGCGCTGCGCTCCTCGCCGCTGCGGTACTGCGGGCGGCGGAACGCCTCGCGCGTGAAGCGCTCGATCACACCGGCGTCGCACAGGGTCTTGATCGTCTGGCGGCTCGCGCCCGTGAGGGCGCAGACCTCCGCGATCGGTCCCTCGCCGACGGCGGAGAGCAATCGCAGCACGGCGGACTGCATTCTGGCGCGCCCCGCCTTCTGCCCGGCGAGCTCCGCCGCCTCCTCCGCCGTCAGCGCGAGACGGACGCAGTCAGTCAGCTTGTCGCCGACGCGGCGGCTGCCGTCGCTGCGGAACCAAAGTCCCGCGGGGAGCATGGCGCGCAGCGCCTCATAGACCGTGCAGAAAAAGCGCTCGCGCATCCAGAGCGCGAGGTCGAGCTGGTCCGCGGTCAGGACCGGAGTCTCGTCCTCGACGGAGGCGATCTCCTTCACCTTCGCGCCGTAATCGCAGCGGTCGGAAAGGCTCAGGACGACGCCCTCGGCGCGGCGGTTGCCGCGCGAAAACGGCACGACCACGCGCATCCCCGGCGCGACCGCGCCGATGAGCGCGGACGGCACGCGGTAATCATAGGGCCGGTCGACCCAATAGGTGACGTCGGAGACCGCGACCTTTGCAAACTGCTCTGCCATAATTCCTGCCGCGGACCTCCTTTCTCAAATCGGGTGTTGGCTCTTAAAAAGCCGCTTTTTTATTCCTCCGCCGGCTGATCCGGCTCGGCGGGAGTCTCCTCCTCGGCAGCGGGCTTGGCGTCGCGGTTGATAGTGAGCTTTCCGGTATAGACCTCGTTGATGGCGATGGAGACCGCCTTCTCGTCCAGCGGCTCGCCCGCTTCCTCATACTCCGCGGAGATCTTTCTCGCGCGCTGGGCGACGACGTTCACAAGCTGGTATCTGCTGCCGACCTTGTCGACGAGATCGGCTACGGGGGGATAGAGCATCATTTTGAATAGCACCTCTTAAATTATTTTTTCAGTCTTTCTGGCTGAGTCTTGCTTTATAGCTGTCGATGAGGTCGGAGATCTCGCCCGCGGCGCGGTCGACCTCGTCGTTGACTACCACGTAATCGTAATGATCCTTCAGGATCAGCTCGCGCTCCGCCGCTTCCAAGCGGGAGCGGATGACCTCGTCACTGTCCGTTCCGCGACTGCGCAGGCGGTTTTCCAGCTCCGGCAGGCTCGGCGGCGTGACGAAAATGGTGAGGGTCTCCGGGCGGATGCGCTTGATCTGCATCGCGCCCTGCACGTCGATATCGAGATAGACGTCATACCCGGCGTCCAGCAGCTCCTCGACGGCGGCGCGGGGCGTTCCGTAGTGATTGCCGACATACTCGGCGTGCTCCAGAAACGCATCCTCCGCGATCATTCGCTCGAAGGTGGGATGGTCCACGAAGAAATAGTCCTTCCCGTCCACCTCGCCCTCGCGCGGGGGGCGGGTCGTTGCGGAGACGGAAAAGCGGAGTTTTTCGCGCTTTTCCATCAGGCGGTGGAGCAGCGTGCTCTTGCCGCAGCCGGAGGGTGCGGAGACGATGATGAGCGCGCCGCGCTGGTTTTTTTCACTCATCCGCGTCACCTCCTGCGGCTCTTCCGGCGATTGTCTCCGGCAAAATGGCGGAGAGAATCACATGCCCGCTGTCCATAATGATAACGGCGCGGGTGCGGCGTCCGAAGGTGGCGTCCACCAAAACGCCCTTGTCGCGGCTTTCCTGAATGATGCGCTTGATGGGCGCGCTCTCCGGGCTCACGATGGACAAAATGCGGGACGCGGCGGCGAGATTGCCGAACCCGATATTGACGAGCTTCATCTCTCCCGCTCCCCTCTCATTCAATGTTCTGGATCTGCTCGCGGATCTTTTCGATCTCGCTTTTCAGCTCTATGACCACCTTCGTGATCTCGCTGTCGCTGCACTTTGAGCCGATGGTGTTGCTCTCGCGGTTGAATTCCTGCACGAGAAAGTCCATCTTGCGCCCGATGGGCGAGCCGGTCTCCAGCATTTCGCGCATCTGGGCAACGTGGCTGCGGAGGCGGACGGTCTCCTCGTCAACGGCGACCTTGTCGGCAAAGATCC
>CALJDB010000083.1 GCA_938023775.1 uncultured Clostridia bacterium | reverse complement strand
AAGGCCTCCCTGTGCAAGGCACCCCAGTGCGCACACTGGGGCGTGCACAGCAGAGGCTGTCAGCGCGAAGCGCTGACTGAGGGGTTGTAAGCTTCCGAACCATCCAAGCCCGGCGTTTTCGCAAGCCTACAACCCCTCAGTCGCGCTTCGCGCGCCAGCTCCCCTTGCACAGGGGAGCCTTTAAACTTGTACCCGCCGCATAAGCTTTCCCCTTGCGTTCCGGCGCTTCGGCGGGTTATAATGGGGTATCAGGCTTTCAGGAGGCGGATTCGGCATGGAGGAACGGGAGTATCTTGGCGCGCTGGAGCGCTTTTGCGCCGGGGAGAGCGCGGAGGCTTACCGCGCCCTCGGCAGCCACGCGATGGCGGACGGGACGCGGCGCTTCGCCGTTTACGCCCCGGCTGCGCGCGCCGTCGCCCTCGCGGGCGATTTCAGCGGCTGGCAGCGCCTCCCCATGGAGCGCCTTTCCTGCGGCGTGTGGCAGGCAGCGGTCCGCGGCGCGAAGCCGGGCAATATCTACAAATACGCCGTCACCGCCCCGGACGGGACCGTCATGGAAAAGTCCGACCCCTTCGCCCTGCACTGGGAGACCCCGCCGGCAAACGGCAGCCGCGTCTGGGACCTCGGCGGCTATGACTGGGGCGACGCGGACTATCTTGCCGCGCGGCGCGGGCGCGACGCGCTGCACGCGCCGATGAGCGTCTACGAGGTGCACCTCGGCTCCTGGCGCGCCCCGGCGGAGGGCGCAAAATACCCAAATTACCGCGAAACGGCGGGTCTTCTCGCCGATTACTGCCGCGAAATGGGCTTCACCCATGTGGAGCTGCTGCCCGTCACGGAATACCCCTACGAGCCCAGCTGGGGCTATCAGGTCACGGGCTATTTCGCCCCCACGAGCCGCTACGGGACCCCGCAGGACTTTATGTGCTTCGTCGACACGCTCCACCGCGCCGGGATCGGCGTCATTCTGGACTGGGTCCCCGCCCATTTTCCGCGCGACGCCTTCGGGCTCGCCCGCTTCGACGGCACCGCGCTCTATGAGCGCGCCGACCCGCGCATGGCGTCGCACCCGGACTGGGGCACCCTCATTTTCGACTACGAAAAGCCCGCCGTGCGGAGCTTTCTGCGCTCCTCCGCCGCGCTTTTCCTGCGCGAATACCACGTCGACGGTCTGCGCGTGGACGCCGTGAGCAGCATGCTCTATCTCGGCTTCGGCAGGGGAGACGACTTCGCCCGCAACCGCCTCGGCGGGGACACGGACCTCGACGCGATCTCGCTCCTGCGCGACATCAACGCCCTCGCCGCCGCCGAGGGCGCGATCACCATCGCCGAGGAGAGCAGCGCTTACCCCCACGTCACCGGCACCGCCGACGGCGGTCTCGGCTTCACCTTCAAGTGGGACATGGGCTACATGCACGACATGCTCGACTACATGTCCCTCGACCCCCTCTGGCGCCGCGGAAGCCACGATAAATTGACCTTTTCGATGATGTACGCCTTCTCCGAGCGCTTCGTCCTCGCCTTCTCCCACGATGAAGTGGTCCATGGAAAGCACAGCATGGTCGATAAAATGTATGGGCAATATAACCAAAAATTTTCGAGCCTGCGAACGCTCTACGGCTTTACTTTCGCCCATCCGGGCAAAAAACACTGCTTCATGGGCAGCGAATTTGCCCAGTTCATCGAGTGGGACTATAAGCGCCCGCTGGACTGGTTCCTACTGGACTACCCCCGCCACGCGGAGATGCAGCGCTGGTATGCCGCGCTGAACCGGCTCTACGCCGCCGAGCGCGCGCTCTGGGCGCGCGACACGGGCTGGGACGGCTTCCGCTGGCTGAATGTGGACGATAAAGACCGCTCCTCCGTCGCCTTCGCGCGCACGGACGGCGAGACCACGCTCGTCTGCGCCTGCAACTTCACGCCCCGGCGCTGGGAGCTCCAAATCGGTCTCCCCGCCGCCGGGCGCTTAACGAAGCTCCTCAGCAGCGACGAGCCCCGCTTCGGCGGCGACGGCGAAGTGACGCCGGACGAGGTCGAGAGCGACCCGACCCCCTTCTGCGCCCTGCCCCATTCCGCAACAGTGACCCTTCCGGGCCTCAGCTGCACCTTCTGGCGGTTTGAGGCGGAAGGCGAAAATATCGGCTGAAAAACTCCCCCGCCGCCATTTCGCGGCGGGGAGTTTTGCACATAGCTTAACCGGCCTCGTACAAAACGCGGATGATCTGATTATCCGACTGCATCCAGATGATATGCCACCGGGTGTTCTCCGGAAGCGTTTCCGCGGCGATCGCGCAGCAGAGCGCGAGGATCGGAACGGTAAACGCGGATGACATGATCAGTGCTCTCCCTTCTTTCCCTTCTCAGGTCTCAATCGCGCGCAGAGCGGCTGTGAGCGCCTCGGGGTCTATGACGCGGTAGCGGATACGTCCCCGCGCGGTGGTGAAGGTGGTCAGCTCCCCGTGGCGCTCGATGCGCATAATGTCGCCGTCGGGGAGACCGACGTCAAGCTCCCAGTCGCCGAGCGTGTCGGGAACCCGCTCCATAAAGCAGGGGCGGCAGCGCAGGGTGCGCAGCAGGGCGAGCAGCGAGTCGGAATCATAGGCATTCTCCTCCACGGCGTCGCCGTTTCGGTAAACGCCCGCCACGTCCGCGCCGTCGTCCCGCAGAACCCGCCGCGGGACGGAAAACCAACACGCCGCCGCAAGAATCAGCAGCGTCAGAAGGAGGAGCGCGGTCTTCTTTCCGGTCTGTTTTTTCATCGCTTGGTATCTCCCTTCGTCGATTTATAATCTTATGCTACCATATTTTTTCGGGAAAGACCATAGCATTTCGCGCAAATTTTTCCGCTTTGCGCTGTTTTTTTCAGACGCAAAACCGCGGACGCCCTGACGGGCGTCCGCGGCTTTTTTACGCGAGCTCGATATGAACGTCCCCGGTCGAGGTCTCGATCTCGCAGACGCCGCCGGAGGCGGTTGCGGGGACGGAGACGTCTCCGGTGCCGGTATGGACGGCAAAGCGCTTCTCCGAGCAGAGCGTGCCGGTAACGTCGCCGGTGGTCGCGGCGATTGCGAGCGAGGCGGCGTCGACGCGCTCGAGCCGGATGTCGCCGGTCGAGCTCCGGACGCGCATCGCTCCCGCGGCGGAGGCGGCGCAGCGGATGTCCGCCGTGCTGCCGGTGAGCTCCACGCTGCCGGAGCGATGCGAAAAATTCCTTTCTATTCATCCTGAGTCTTCTCCTCTCCGGAAACAAAGCGGTAGATCGCCATAAGCTCCTCCCACTCGTCCAAAAATGTGCGGATGCGTTCCTCGCCCGCGGCGGTGATGTGGTAATATTTGCGCAGTCTGCCGTTATGCTCCGCGCTCCGGACCGTCAGCAGTCCGGCGGCCTCCAGCCGCTTCAAAATCGTATAGAGCGTGGATTCCGAAAGGCGGACGCAGGGCGAGAGGTCCTTGATGATCTGATCCCCGTAAGAGTCCCGCTCCCGAATTGCCGACAGCACGCAGACGTCCAGCACGCCGCGCTTCAACTGAATATCCATGGAATACCTCCTTCGGTGGAATACATCATTACGCGAAGTATTAAATTTGTCAAAAGGATTTTACACGGATTTTTCCTCCATGCGCTTGACAGCGGACGCGGGCGTGCGTATAATAACGCCATGTTATTTTATAAAGAGGAGGGATGTCCATGGCGGCGCCCAGAAAGGTGACGCGGGAGGATATCGTGGCTGCGGCGGCGGACGTGCTGCGCTCCGGCGGCTTCCGCGCGGTGAACGCGCGGAGCGTGGCGCGGCGGCTCGGCTGCTCGACCCAGCCGATTTATCTCTGCTTCCGCAATATGGACGAGCTGCGCGCGGCGCTGACCGAGTTCGCCGCCGCGGAGCATATCCGCCGCGTGCGCGAGCTGCTGCGCGAGCGCAGCGGGCGCGACACGCGATACAGCAGCTACGGTCTCGGCTTCGTCCGCTTCGCGGCGCAGGAGCCCCAGCTTTTCCGCTGGCTCTATCTGGAGGACGGACAGGCAGGTTCGCGCGCGGACGACGTTCTGCTGCCGGAGATCCTGGACACCATCGAGGAGGAATACGGCTACGGCCGCGAAACCGCACAGGCGCTGCATCGGGACATGACCTATTATTCCTACGGGCTCGCGATCCTCGCAAACACAGGGAATCTCGGTCTGGACGACGGCGCGCTGCGCGCGGCGTTCCGCCGCGAATTTGCCGCGCTCGCCGCTGTCCACGGCGCACCGCCGCGGCGTCCGCAGGTTTGAGAAGGAGGAAGCATTTTGGAAAAAGTCATCGACATCCAGCATCTGGAAAAGTCCTTCGGGGACGTGCATGCCGTGCAGGACCTGAGCTTTTCCGTGCGGGAGGGCGAGCTGTTCGCCTTTCTCGGCGTGAACGGCGCGGGCAAGAGCACGACCATCAACATTCTCTGCGGCCAGCTCGCGAAGGACGGCGGCAGCGTTTCGGTCTGCGGGCTCGACATCGACGCGGAGCCGGACGCGGTGAAGCGCCGCCTCGGCGTCGTGTTCCAGAGCAGCGCGCTCGACAAGGACCTCTCCGCGCGCGAAAATCTGCTGAGCCGCGCGGCGCTTTACGGCATCCACGGCGCGGAGGCGCGGCAGCGCGTTGCGCTCCTCGCGGAACGGCTGGAGTTCACGGAATTTTTGAACCGCCCCCTGTCGAAGCTCTCCGGCGGTCAGCGGCGGCGCATCGACGTCGCCCGCGCGCTGCTGCATGAGCCGAGCATCCTCGTGCTCGACGAGCCGACCACGGGACTCGACCCCCAGACGCGGACGACGCTTTGGCGCTTCATCGCGGAGCTGCGGCGGACCGAGGGCATGACCGTCTTCCTCACGACGCACTACATGGAGGAGGCTGCGGACGCCGACTATGTCGTCATCTTAGACCACGGTCAGATTTCCGCCGAGGGCACGCCGCTCCAGCTGAAAAACAGGTGGACCGGCGACTTCATCACGCTCTACGGCGTCAGCGAGGACGCCGTGCGCAGCCTCGGCGCGCCCTATGAGCCGCTGCGGGACGCTTACCGCGTCGCGGTGCCGGACACGGCGGCGGCAACGGCGCTCATTCTGGCGCACCCGGATATTTTCCGCGACTACGAGATCACGAAGGGCAAGATGGACGACGTGTTCCTCGCCGTCACGGGCAAAAAGCTGGCAGGAGGTGAGGGAAAATGACCGGACTTTCCGCGCTCATCCGGCGCGATATCAAGCTTTATTTCAAGGATAAGGGGCTCTTTTTCTCCTCGCTCATCACGCCCGTGATCCTGCTCGTGCTTTACGCAACGTTTCTGAAAAACGTCTATACAGACTCCTTCCGCTCCGCGCTCGCGGCGGCGGGGGCGAGCGTGCCGGACAAGCTGCTGAACGGCTGCGTCGGCGGACAGCTCGTGTCCTCGCTGCTCGCGGTGAGCTGCGTGACGGTGGCGTTTTGCTCCAATCTGCTGATGATCCGCGATAAGACGAGCGGCGCGCGGCGCGACCTGACCGTGTCGCCGGTGCGCCCCGGCGTGATCGGGCTCGGCTATTACCTCGCGACGCTCTGCTCCACCCTGATCGTGACGCTCGCCGCCGCGGCGGTCTGCCTCGGCTATCTCGCGCTCGTCGGCTGGTATCTCTCCGCGGCGGACGCGGCAAAGCTCCTGCTGGACGTGTTTCTGCTCACGATGTTCGGCACGGCGCTCTCCTCCGTCGTGAACTGTCTGCTCTCGACGGACGGGCAGGCGAGCGCCGTCGGCACGATCGTCAGCGCGGGCTACGGCTTCCTCTGCGGCGCGTATATGCCGCTGTCCAGCTTCTCCGAGGGGCTGCGGAAGGTGCTCGGCTTCCTGCCGGGAACTTACGGCACCAGCCTGCTCCACAACCACACCCTGCGCGGCGTGTTCGCCGAGATGCGCTCCATCGGCTTCCCCGCCGAGGTCGTGGAGCTCATCCGCGACAGCGTGGACTGCAATCTCTATTTCTTCGGCAAAAGTGTCTCCATCGGCGCGATGTACGCGGTCATGGCGGGCTCCGTGCTGCTGCTCATCGCGGTGTACGTCGTGGAAAACGTTGTGCAGGCGAAACGGAAAAAGTGAATGCCCTGCCCCCGCCCGGTGTTCCGGGCGGGGGCTTTTTTCGAAAAGATTTCCCTTGACTTTTCCACCGCAAAACTTTAAAATGGCAAAGCGCTCCGCAGTTTCGGCGCGCGAGAGAAAAAAAGAGACCGGCTGCGCTTTTGCCGGGCGTGAGGGGAACTTTATGAGCAAAAACACCAAGCATTTCGGCTCGCGCTGGGGCTTTATCCTCGCCTCCGTGGGCTCTGCGGTCGGCATGGCCAACGTCTGGGGCTTCCCGAACAAGCTGGGCAGCAACGGCGGCGGGGCTTTTCTGCTGATCTATCTGCTGTTCGTCTGCATCTTCAGCTATGTCGGGCTCCCGGCGGAGTTCGCCGTGGGCCGCCGCGCCGGAACGGGCACGCTCGGCGCTTACCGCGGCGCGTGGGCGACGCGCGGGAAGGCGGCGGGCAGGGTCGGCGGCGCGCTCGGCTGGCTGCCGCTCGCGGGCTCGCTCTGCATTGCGCTCGGCTACGCCGTCATCATCGCCTATGTGCTCAAGGCGCTCGTCGATTCCGTGCTGGGCACGCTCCTGACCGCGGACGCCGCCGCATGGTTCGGCGAATTTTCCTCCGCGGACTTTTCCGTCGTGCCCTACCACGCCGTCGTCGTGGTCGGCACGTTGCTGACGCTGCTGCTCGGCGCGCACAGCATCGAAAAGACGAACAAGGTCATGATGCCGCTGTTCTTCCTGATCTTCCTCGTGCTCGCCGTGCGCGTGGCGTTTCTGCCCGGCGCGGCGGCGGGCTATGTGTTCATGTTCACCCCGCGCTGGGAGGCGCTGAAAGACCCCATGATCTGGCTCTGGGCGATGGGGCAGGCGTTTTTCTCCCTGTCCGTCACGGGCAGCGGCATGATCGTTTACGGCGCTTACCTCTCCCCGGAGGAGGACGTAGTCCGCATGGGACGGCGCACCGCGCTTTTCGACACGATCGCCGCGCTCGTCGCCGCGCTCGTCATCATCCCGGCGTGCTTCGCCTACGGGCTGGACGTCGGCGCGGGTCCGAGCCTGCTGTTCGTGACGCTGCCGACCATTTTGCAGGACATCCCGCTCGGCAGGCTCTTCGCCGTCATCCTCTACGCCGCGATGATCTTTGCGGGCGTCAGCTCGCTGCAAAATATGTTTGAAGCGGTCGCCGAATCGCTGCTCCACCGCTTCCCGCGGCTGGGACGGAAGACCGTGCTCGCCATTCTCTGCGTGCTCTGCCTCGGCGTCGGGCTTTTTATGGAGCCGATCGGCAAGTGGGGTCCGTGGATGGACCTCGTTTCGATCTACATCATCCCCATCGGCGCAACGCTCGGCGCGCTCTCGTGGTTTTTCGTCATGCGCCGCCGCGAGCTGCTGGGCGCCGTCAACACCGGAGCCGCGAAGCAGCGCGGCACGTTCTGGTACTGCGTCGGGCGCTATGTCTATGTGCCCCTCGCGGTGATCCTCTGCTGCGTGGCGCTCTTTATGCAGATCGCTTTTTAAAGAGATATCGCCGCGAAGCGGCACAATTTAAAGGCCTCCCTGTGCAAGGGAGGCTGTCACGGCGAAGCCGTGACTGGAGGGTTGTAAGCTGACGAAATATCCAAGTTTGGCATTTTCGTGAGCGTACAACCCCTCAGGCGCTTCGCGCCAGCTCCCCTTGCACAGGGGAGCCTTTAAATGGGTGCGTGGCGCAATCATCACGCCCCGAACAGCTCCCAGACGCCGCCTTGGGGCTTTGCCTCGAACGCCATTGTTCCGCCCGTTTCCGGATGGGCAAAGCGCAGGGCTTCGGACCATAGGGCGATGCCGCCGGAGCGGACGGGGCTGCCGTATTTCGCGTCCCCCGCGAGGGGGAGGCGGCGGGAGGCGAATTGGACGCGGATCTGGTGGCTGCGCCCGGTGCCGAGCGCAATACGCAGCAGCGTGAGCGCGCCGGCGTCCGTCTCCGCCGCGGCGAGGACGGTATAGTCCAGCACCGCCTCCTTCACCCCGCGGCGCTGCCGCTGCACGACATAGGTCTTGTTCCGCGCGCGGTCGTGGTAGAGCAGGTCGCGCAGCGTTCCGGCGCTCTGCTCCGGCTTGCCGCAGCAGACGGCGAGGTAAGTCTTCTCCACCCGCCGCGCCGCGACCGCGGCGGAGAGCGCGGCGGCGGCTTTTGCCGTGCGGGCATAGACCATCACGCCGCCGACGTCGCGGTCCAAGCGGTGGACGCAGAAAAACTCCCCACCGAGCTGCGCCGCAAGGCGCTCCGGCATCCCCGGCGGCTCGCTCAGCACCCCCGCGGGCTTTACGCACACGGCGAGCGCCGCGTCGGAATATAAAACCGGAATTTCACCCGTTATCAAGCAAAACCACATCCCTTCGCCGTCCATTTTACCGGAGCGGCACGCAGTCTGTCAATTCCAAAGGAGATCCCAATGAAAAAAATCCCCCTCCGAACCCTCGCCGAGATCGGCGCGCTGACCGCACTCATCTGCGTTCTCGGTCCGCTTTCCATTCCTCTGCCCTTCAGCCCCGCGCCCATTGCGTTTGCTAATCTCGCAATTTTCTTCGCCGTTTACCTGCTCGGCGCAAAGCGCGGGCTGCTCTGCACGGCGGTCTATCTGCTCCTCGGCTTCGTCGGCGTGCCGGTGTTCGCCGGCTTCACCGGCGGCGCGCAGAAGCTGCTGGGACCGACCGGCGGCTACCTCGTCGGCTATCTGCCGATGGCGCTCATCATCGGGCTTTTCGTGGACCGCTGGGCGGACAAAAAGCCGCTCCTGACCCTCCCCGGCTATGTTCTCGGCTCCGCCGCGTGCTACGCGCTCGGCTCGCTCTGGCTCGCGAAGCAGATGTCGCTGACGTTTTCCGCCGCAATGATGATGGCGGTCGTGCCCTATCTGCCCGGCGACGCGGCGAAGATCGCGCTGACGCTCCTCGCCGCCCCCATCGTCCGCCGCCGCCTCGCCAAACGCGCTTGACAAGCGCCGGGAATCCGGATAAAATACATTGTTATGTTTGCAGGCCTCGCAGAGTTTGCGGCGCGCACGCCGCAAATAGGGTTTGATTATTTTTCGGCGCGACACGCGCGTGCCGAAAAATACTCTGCGCGGAGGGAACGTGCGCCCCAACGGGGCGTGCGCTGAGCGGAGTGAATCCTTTTCATCCGGGAGCCCAGCGTAAGCGGGTCCCGGATGAGTTTTTATACCCCCCAGAGCGTCGGGGGATACACGCCCTCGGCGTGGAGCTTTTGCAGGGCTTCTACCACGCCGGGCTTGTCCTCGCGGTAGGTGAGACCAAACCAGCGGTCGGGGGTGTGGAGCACGGAGACGTCGGTCTTCCCGGCGGCGATGAACTCGTCCATCACGACGGGGAGCAGACACTCGCTCCGGTCGTCCTCCGGACCGAGGGTGCGCAGAAATTCGAGAAAACGCGCGTTGAAGGGTTCTAAAATGGCGGGGTGGAGTCCCCACATGTTCATGCTGACGGGCGTTTCCGGCGCCAGGACCGGACCGTCCTCGGACACGGAGCAGTCCCGGATCGCGCCGTCCGGCATCAGGCGGATGGAGCGCGTCTCCGTCACGCCGCGGAGCGTGCCGCCCTCCACGGCGCAGATGCCGCGGGTGACGCCGCCGTGGGGGCTGACGGTGTTGCGGAGCTCGTAGGCGACCATGGCGCTTTTCTCCGCACCGGTGAGACCGCCCAGCGCGCCGATGAGCGCGGTGAAGGCGGCGGGACCGTAATAATCGTCGGCATTGATGACGGCGAAGGGGCGGTCGATCGCGTCCCGCGCGCTCAGCACGGCGTGGACCGTTCCGAGCGGGCGGCGGCGCGCGGCGGGGATGGGAACGCCCTCCCACGCGCCCGCCGTGCGCTGGAAGGCGTAGCGGATGCGGAGCCCCGTCGCCCGCTCGATGCGGTCGCCGAACAGGGCGCGGCAGTCGGCTTCCATCTCCGGCTTGATGATGAGCACGAGCGCGTCAAAGCCGGCGCGCAGCGCGTCGTAGATCGCGTATTCCATCAGGATCTCGCCGTCCGGACCGAGGCGCTCGATCTGCTTCACGCCGCCGTAGCGCGAGCCGAGCCCGGCAGCCATAATGACAAGTGCAGCGTTCATATCGGGGGATGAGACCTCCTTCGATCATAAAAATGCGGGTGATACCCGCACTATACCATATCCGCCGCGCGCTTGTCAAACCGTGGGGCGGAAAGATTCTGTCTTTGCCGGGAAAAAATCTCCGATTGCCTATTCCTTTTTTGCCGGAGCTGTGTTACAATAACTCAGTTAACAAGGATCGGAGGTAAATCGCTATGCCTGAAAATTATATCACTATCCCGACCGAGGGCGGAGCCGTCAATGTCTCGGAGGACGTGCTCGCCGCCGTCGCCGCCGCCGCAATCGGCGAGGTGGAGGGTGTCGCCGGCTTTTCCAGCACCGCAGGTCCCGACCTCGGCGAGCTGCTCGGAAAAAAGGCGCAGACCCGCGGCGTCCGCGTCAGCTTTGAAAACGGCGTCGTCGTGGTGGACGCGAGCATCCTCGTGACTTACGGGACGTCCGTCGTCGGCATCGGCGAGAGCGCGCAGAAGGCTGCCGCCGCCGCGATCAGCGACATGACCGGGCTCGAAAGCGTCGTGAACGTCCGCGTTACGGGCATCTCCTTTGACAATAAGTAATAGGGACGGACGATAAGATGACGAGAACGACAGCGAGAGAGCTTGCCATCGCGCTGGGCTTTTCCGTGACCAGCGGCGAGATGAGCGCCGAGGAAGCGCTGGAGCGCTTTTTTGACCGGGAGCACTACGCCACGCTCGCGGACGAGAACCCGCTTTTTGCCGAGTATCCGGACAAGAAGCAGATGGCGTATATCCGCACCATGGTGGAGCTCATTTACGCCCACCGCGTGGAGCTCGACCGCGCCATCGAGCAGTACGCCCGCGGCTGGAAGACGAGCCGTATCTCCCGCTCGGCGGCGGCGGTGCTCCGCTGCGCCATGTGCGAGATCCTGTACATGCCCGACGTGCCGGACGCCGCCGCGATCAACGAGGCGGTGGAGCTCGCGAAGAAATACGAGGACGCGGACACTGTGGCGTTCATAAACGGCGTGCTGGGCGCGTTCCAGCGCGCGGAAAAGCCGGCGGAGATCCCGGCGGAAGAGTAAAAAAATCGCTTTCAGACGCAGAGAGGATAACGCCCTGCGTCTGATTTTTTCGGGAAAGGAGGCGGCGGAAGGCATTGGAAGAGAACATTCTGACCGTATCGAAGCTCAATAACTATATCAAGACCCTGCTCGACGGCGACAGTCTGCTTCGGGAGGTCGCCGTGAGCGGCGAGCTCTCCAACTACAAGGTCTATCCATCGGGCCACCACTATTTTTCGCTGAAGGACGCGGAGAGCAGCATCCGCTGCGTGATGTTCAAGGGCAGCGCGTCCCATCTGCGCTTCAAGCCGGAGACGGGCATGGGCGTCGTCGCCGTGGGGCGCGTTTCGGTGTTTCCGCGGGACGGGGCTTACCAGCTCTACTGCACGGAGCTGCTGCCGCAGGGCCTCGGCGACCTCGCCGCGGCGTTTGAGCAGCTGAAGGCGAAGCTCGCGGCGGAGGGGCTCTTCGACCGCGCGCACAAAAAGCCCATCCCGCGCTTCCCACATATCATCGCGGTCATCACCTCCGGCGCGGGCGCCGCCGTGCGGGACATTATCCGCGTTGCGGGCAAGCGCTGGCCCATGGCGAAGATCGTTGTCCTGCCCGTGCGCGTGCAGGGCGCGGAGGCACCGCCGGAGATCGTCGGCGCGATCCGCTACGCCAACCGCTGGCGCGTCGGCGACGTGATCATCACGGGGCGCGGCGGCGGCAGCATGGAGGACCTCTGGGCGTTCAACGACGAGCGCGTCGCCCGCGCGATTTATGAAAGTGAGCTGCCCGTCATCTCCGCCGTGGGGCATGAGCCGGACGTCACGATCGCGGACTTCGTCGCGGACCTTCGCGCGGCAACGCCGAGCAACGGCGCGGAGCTCGCCGTGCCGGACCAAAGCGAGCTGCGCGACGCAGTGGAAAGCCTGTCGCTGCGTGCGTTTCAGGCGGTGCGCAAGCGGCTGGAGCTGTCCCGCCGCCGCGTGGACGAGCTCGCCGGACGCCGCGTGCTGAAAAGTCCGATGGGCTATATCGATCAGAAGCGCATGGAGCTCGACATGGCGCGCGCCGGGCTGACTGCCGCGCAGGAGCGCCGTGTCGCCGCAGCGAAGCACGCGCTCGTGCGCGCCGCCGCCTCGCTGGACGCGCTGAGCCCGCTGAAGGTGCTCTGCCGCGGTTACGCCATCGCGAGCGGCAGCGGCGGCGTGGTTTTGCGCAGCGTCGGGGACGTCGGCGCCGGGGAGCATATCCGCGTAGAGCTGAGCGACGGCTCGCTCGGCTGCGTGGTCGAAGAAAAAATGGGGAGGAGCGTTTGAACATGGAAGAGAAAAATCTGAGCTTTGAGGAGAGCCTGAAGCGCCTGGAGGAGATCGTCGCCGGACTGGAAAAGGGCGACGTTTCGCTCGGAGACTCCATGGCGCTGTTCACGGAGGGAAGCGCCCTCGTGAAGCGCTGCACGGCGATGCTCGACGAGGCGGAGCAGCAGGTGGTAAGGCTGAAAAAGGGTCCTGACGGCGCGCCCGTGGAGCTGCCGTTCGACGGGGAGTAAGAGGGGGTTTCTCGCCCCAAGGGCGAGGGGTTAAATAGGTTTCGCGCCGAAGGCGCTAGTCCTTTAGGGCAGCGCGAAACACCTTTCAGTTTTGTCCGCGAAGCGGACACCACAAAGATTTACCTCACGATCCCCCAAAACACCGCCCATACCGCGGTGCCGGCGAGGGCTATGAGCAGCGAGACGCGGTAGGGGCGGTTCAGACGCCGGGCGGCGCGGGCGCAGCGGGCGGATTCTTCGGGATCGGCGAGGTCGGCGCCGCCTTCGCGCGCCTTTTTTCTTACGGCGGCGCCGTTTTGCCGCATCCCGATCGCGCAGACGAGGGCAAGCAGCACCGTCAGCGCGCCCCAGACGGCGAGTCCGGTCAGACTGATCCCCGCGAGCGCGCGCTCCCGCCCGAGCTGCTCGCCGAAGCGCAGGGCGTTTTTGACGTCCACGGCGACGCACGCCGCTGTCAGCACCGGGAGCATCCCCGTCAGCAGCCGCGCGAGCCGCGGCAGCACGGGAGACTCGTAAGCTCTTACAATTGCGCCGCGCTTGCGCTCGAGCGAGCCCGCGCGCCGCGCGGACTTTGTGTCGTCCGTCTGAAAGCGCTCCTGAAACGCGGCGCGCTCCCGTTTCTTGTCCCAGAATCCCATGGCGGGTCCATCGTCCTTTCCAAAATTTGCCGTTCACAGGCAAACGCCTGTAAGTCTCCAAGAGGA
>CALJDB010000082.1 GCA_938023775.1 uncultured Clostridia bacterium | reverse complement strand
CGCCCAGGTGGAGGAGTTCTGCCCGTCCTTGATGTAAAGGTCGATGGAGAAGATCACGTCGGCGGCGGTCAGATGGTTGCCGGCGCTGTCGGTAATGTAATCGAAAAGCTCGATGGCGTAGGTGCTGTTGCCCTTGTCCTCATAGCTTTTCGCGAGCAGCGGGCGGAGCTGCTTTTCCGCGTCCTTGAAAAAGAGCGTTTCGTAGAGCATCACGCGCTTGGTCTTTGTGCCGGAGGTGCCAGCGCCGCCGGGGTAGAACGAGCCGACGTCGTTCAGAATGCCGATCGTGAGCTCCATGGGGCCTTCGGCGTTCAGAGCCGCCTGAATGTCGCTCTCGTCCGCCTCCAGCTTGCTGCCGCCGGTGAATTCGTCGCCGGCGCCGGGGTTCGTTGCATCGGGCGCCGGCGTTACGGTGCCGGGCTCGTTTCCGCAGGCGGTGAACAGGGACAGTGCGAGGAGCATTGCAAGGATGAGCGCAAGGATCTTGGTGTTCTTGGTCTTCATTTCGGTTCCTCCTGTTTTCATAGTTCGCCGGGAAATGCGGGAGCTTTGTTTCGATTCCGGACATCCTTCCTTTCCAAATAGAAATAAATTTAGCTTGTGCCGAACGGAAAAACATGGTAAGATTAGAGAAAAGCTATCGGCTCCGCGGAGCCGGAACGGGGGCTTTCGGGATGACGATCATTCAATTGAAGTATTTTCTCACCGTGTGCGAGCTTGGGCGCATCCGTATTGCGGCGGGGCGGCTGCATGTCTCCGAGCCGACGATCTCCGTGGCGATCCGCCGCTTGGAGGACGACATCGGCCAGCCGCTTTTCACCCGCAACCGCCGCCAGCTCGATCTGACCGAGGCGGGCAAGCGCTTCTGCGCCCGCGCGCAGGAGGTCGTGGACTGCTTCGAGCGGCTGGAGGCGGACGTGGAGAGCAGCCGCATAGGGAGCCACGTTCTGCGTATCGCCGCGCCGAGCACGCTGGGGGAATATCTTTACGTCCGCTTCATCCCGGCGTTTTCGGAAAAGCACCCCTCGGTGCTGTTTGAAACGCCGCCGATGACCTCCGTGGACGCGGCACAGCAGGTGCTCGACGAGCGGATGGAGCTCGCCTTCTGCGACCAGCTCGCCGTGACCTCGCCGCTGCTGGAGTTTCTGCCGCTCGTGCGCACGAGCATGTATTGCTATGTCCGCCGGGACCACCCCCTCGCCGCCCAGCCCGCGGCGACGCCGGAGCTGCTGCGGAACGAAAAGATCATCCTCTGGAGTGAAAGGGCTCTCATCTCGCGCGAGCTGCTGCGCTGGTTTGCCTCGTCGGACGTGGAGATGAAGCCGTTTATGTATTCCAACCGCCGGAGCGTCTCCGTCGACATGGTCCGCCGCCACAACGCCGCGGCGTTCTGTCTGGAGTTCGCCGGCGCGCAGGGCGGCGTTCCGATGCCGGAGGATCTCGCCCTCGTGTCGCTCCAGCCGAAGCTCGTGTTTCAGCTCGGCCTTGTGCGGAAGAAAAACGCCGTCCTGAGCCGGGACGCCCAGCGCTTCTTCGACTTCTGCCGCCGCGAAGCTGTGAACGCGGATTGTTGAAATGCACCGACAGCGCCGGAGACTTTGCACGGAAAACACAACAATTCGCACAAAAGGACTGCGCCTATAAAGTAACACACTCCTTACGGTAAAGCAATTTCATTCTATTTAAGGAGTGATAGGTTTCGGCTAAGCTAACATTTGGCTAAGAAAGGGTCCGCAGCAGGTCATCTGCCGCGGACCCTTG
>CALJDB010000081.1 GCA_938023775.1 uncultured Clostridia bacterium | reverse complement strand
AAGGACCGACTGCTCCGCCGAGCCCTTGAACACGCTCACGAGCTCGCCGAGAACATTTGCGATGAGGATCTTTTTCGCAAGCCCCGCCGTAAAACGGCGTAGACCAAGCGCAGCCTTGCCGATGCTGTGCTTCCGGCTGCGGAGCTGCTCGGCGACGTCCGCGTAGCGCACGATGGGTCCGGCGATGAGCTGGGGGAACATCGCGATATACGCCGCGAGGTCGATCACGTTGCGCTGCGCCGGAACATCGCCGCGGTAGACGTCGATGACGTAGCTGAGGATCTGGAAGGTGTAAAAGCTGATGCCGATGGGCAGCGCGATGCGCAGCAGCGGAAGGCTCATGCCCGTCACGGCGTTGAAATTGGCGATAAAAAAGTCGGCATACTTGAAATATCCCAGCATACCGAGACTCAGGACGACGGAGAGCGTCAGCCAGAGCCGCTTCAGCCGCGCACGCTCCGCATGGCGCTCAATGAGCCGCCCGAAAACGTAGCCCTGCGCGACGGAGACGAGCATCAGCACGAGATAGCGCGGCTCGCCCCAGCCGTAAAACACAAGGCTCGCAAGGAGCAGAACGCCGTTTTTCAGCTGCCGCGGGACAAGGAAATAGAGAATGAGCACGCAGGGAAGAAAATAAAACAGGAAGGGCACACTGGAAAACAGCATGGCGTATTGCTCCTTGCTTATTGATAGTCAGCAAAATGTCACACGATCGGGTCGTCGCTGACGATCGACGCGCCGGCATTGGCGACGAGCTGGGCGGCGAAGCTGTCCACGAGGTCAGTGTAACCGAAGATGGAGATGACATACTCATCCGCGGTCAGAATGACGACCTTGTCCGGGAAGCCGCACATCCAGCGGCGTGCGAGAATGTTGGTCTTGATCGCGGCGGCGAGGGAGGCGGCGTCATCGGCGCTTGCGGCGTGGAACGCGCCGCAGGTGAAGGTGTTGGTGTTCATCATATGGATGAGTGATGCGGCGTCGTCCACCTTGTCGAACCAGTCGGTGGGCAGGCCAAGCGTGCGGTCCGCCTCGGCGGAGTCGGTGAGGGCATACTTGCCCGGCGCGTCGGAGACCATGTTCTCCTCGCTGAAGTCGCCGCCGACGGCAGGAAACTTATCGTCGTCGCTCATGCCGCTCCACGCGGCATTCAGGATGTCCAGCGCGCTGCCGGAGCCGCTCGGAGCCTCGGTCGGAGCGGGAGTCGGAGCGGGAGTGGGCTGGACCGGCGTCGGAGTCGGTTCGGGAGTCTCCTCAGGAGGCTCGGTCTCGTCGGGCTCGGCGGTCTCCTCCGGCTTCTCGGTCGGCTTGGGCGTATCCGTCGGGGCGGGTGTCTCGGTCTGCTCCGGCTTTTCGGTTTCTGCCGGATCGTTCTTGGCGCCGCAGGCGGCGAGGGAGAAGAGCAGCACGGCTGCAAGTAGCAGGCTCAGGATCTTTTTCATAGTTAGTTTACCTCCATTTTGTGTCGTTTGGTTTCGTTTTACTCTTTTGCGACGCACCATACGCCAAGCTCCTCATCAAACGCGAGGCTGAGCGCGGTGCGCCCGACGGTGAGACGGTAAGTCTCGCCGGGGGTTGGGTGCGCGACGGTCCACTCCAGCCGGAGCGGGCAGTCAAAGCTGCCGGACGCGCCGTCAAAAACGGTTTTGCCCGTCTCTGCGTCGAATATGGTGAGCGTTCCGCTCTCCGCGGTGAGCGCGACCTGCTTTCTGCTGCCGGTCAGCTCCAGCGGCACGGTGATCGCCGCCGTGCGCGGCGAGGGGTCAAGGCTCATCATCGCCGGCGTGTCGATCGCGACGGGGTCGCCGCCGAGCGGTGTTCCGCCGATCGCCATGCCGGAGCTCCCGGCGCGGTAAGTCAGCAGCGCGCCGACAAGCAGCACAATGCAGGCGGCAGACGCCAGCATCGGTCGGAGGGCGCGGCGGCGCTTTTTTGTCCCGGCGGCGGAAGCACCGGCGACGAGGTCTTCGTCGATCTCGCCGATTGCGCGCATTATGATCTCGTTTTTCAAAATTGATAGCCCTCCTTTTCCAGATAGGTCCGAAGTCCGTTTCGGGTGCGGAGCAGCATGGATTTCACCTTGCTGAGCGAAAAACCGAAGCGCTCGGCGATCGTGTCCAGCGGCTCGGCGTAAAAATACCGGGCGAGGAACACATTCCGCGCATCTATCTTCTGCCCGCGCAGAAATCCGCTGATTGCGCTCCCGAGCTCCTTGGCGCAGACGGCGTCCTCGACGTCCAGCCCGGCGGGCGTGCAGTCGTCCAGTTCGTCCAGACTCTCGGCAAAGGCGTCTCCGCCGCGCTTTTGCGTCTGGCGCGCCTTCAGGCGGTTGAGCGCCAGGTTACGGGCAATCCTTCCGAGGAACGCCGCGAGCGAATCCGGTCGCTGGGGCGGGATTGCACGCCAAGTCTGAAGATAGGTGTCGTTGACGTTCTCCTCACTGTCGGAGCGGTCAGCCAGAATGTTTATGGAAATACGCATGCAGTAAGCTCCGTATTTATCGGCAGTTTCGCGGACGGCTTGTTCGCTGCGCTGCCAGTAAAGCTCGACGATCTGTTTATCGTCCATGCCTGCGCTCCTTTCTGTCTATCAAGTGCCATCATGGCGTAAAGACAACTTTTTTGCTCCCTGCGTTACAGGAAAAAGCAAATATTTTTGAAAGTATACCACATTCGCCCGTTTTCTAAAAGGTCGGTGCGCTATTTTTGGAGG
>CALJDB010000080.1 GCA_938023775.1 uncultured Clostridia bacterium | reverse complement strand
AAGCATCGTGAAATCTCAGGGGGAGGTGCGCTTTTTATGGACGATACGCTTCTGCGCACCATGCTCTTTGATTTTTACGGCGATCTGCTGACGGAAAAGCAGCGGGAATATTACGATCTTCACTATAACAGCGACCTCTCGCTTTTCGAGATCGCGGAGACGAGCGGCACAAGCCGGCAGGCGGTCTGGGACATCATCCGCCGCGCGGAGCAGTCCCTGCGGGACACCGAGGCGCGCACCGGGCTCGTCGCGCGCGCCATGCGCCAGCGCGAAACGCTGCGCGAGGTCATCGCCGCGGCGGAAACGCTGCCGGAGAGCGAAACGAAGCGCGAAATGCTCGAAAAGCTCCACGCGCTTGCCGACTGACGAAAGGAGAAGCCGGATGGCATTTGAATCCCTGTCCGAAAAATTATCCGCCGCGTTCCGGAAGCTCCGCGGCAAGGGCCGCCTCAGCGAGGCGGACGTCAAGGAGGCGATGCGCGAGGTGCGCATCGCCCTGCTCGAAGCCGACGTCAGCTATAAGGTCGTCAAGGACTTCGTAAAGCGCGTCACAGAGCGCGCCGTCGGGCAGGATGTGCTCGAAAGCCTCTCCCCCGCCCAGATGGTCGTCAAGATCGTCAACGAGGAGCTCATCGCCCTCATGGGGGGCGACTCCGGAAAGCTGAACCTCGGCGGACAGGCGCCGCATGTGATCATGCTCGTCGGCTTGCAGGGCGCGGGCAAGACCACGAACGGCGCAAAGCTCGCCGGACTTATGAAAAAGCAGGGCCGCCGCCCGCTGCTCGTCGCCTGCGACGTTTACCGTCCCGCCGCGATCAAGCAGCTTGAGACCGTCGGCGCCCAGCTCGATATCCCCGTGTTCCAGATGGGACAGGGCGACCCCGTAGAGATCGCGAAGGCTGGCATTGCCCACGCCAAGCGCCACGGCAACGACCTCGTTTTCCTCGACACCGCGGGCCGTCTCCACATCGACGAGCAGCTCATGGACGAGCTGAAGAACATCAAGGCGGAGACGAAGCCGGCGGAGATATTGCTCGTCGTGGACGCCATGACCGGTCAGGATGCCGTCAACGCGGCGACCGCCTTCGACGAATCCCTCGGCATCGACGGCATTATGCTGACAAAGCTCGACGGCGACGCCCGCGGCGGCGCGGCGCTCAGCGTCAAAGCCGTCACCGGCAAGCCCATCAAGTTCGCCGGAACGGGCGAAAAGCTCGATCAGATCGAGGTGTTCCACCCCGACCGCATGGCGAGCCGCATTCTCGGCATGGGCGACGTGCTGACCCTCATCGAAAAAGCCGAGGCGACGATGGATGAAAAGAAGGCCCGCGAGCTCGAAGAGCGCCTGCGCGCCAACAAGTTCACCCTTGCCGACTTTTATGATCAGCTCCAGCAGCTGCGCTCCATGGGCAGCATGCAGGATATCCTCGCGATGATGCCCGGCGTGGACGCCAAAGCCCTCGGCGGCGCGAATCTGGACGAAAAGGCGATGGTGCGCACCGGCGCGATCATCCAGTCCATGACACCGCGCGAGCGCGAGAATCCGGAGATCATCGGCTCGTCCCGCAAAAAGCGCATCGCCGCCGGCAGCGGCACCACCGTTGTGGACGTCAACAAGCTCCTGAACCAGTTTTCCGCGATGCAGAAGCTGATGAAGCAGATGAGCGGAATGGGCGGCAAAAAGATGAAGCGGCTCCAGCGCA
>CALJDB010000079.1 GCA_938023775.1 uncultured Clostridia bacterium | reverse complement strand
CCTCCAGTCAGCGCTGCGCGCTGACAGCCTCCCTTGCACAGGGAGGCCTTTAAAAAGGATGCCGCTTCGCGGCACAAAAATCAACAAAGGACAAATCACTATGAGAGCTGTGATCACGCGGGTCGCGCGGGCTTCGGTCCGCATTGACGGGGAAACGGTCGGGGAGATCGGGAAGGGCTTTCTCGTGCTGCTCGGCGTCCATGCGGACGACACGGAGGCGGAGGCAGCCCGCGTTGCCGACCGCATCTGCGGGCTGCGCGTTTTTGAGGACGCGGCGGGCAAGATGAACGTCTCCCCGGCGGACGCGGGGGCGGAAATTTTGATCGTCAGCCAGTTCACGCTTTACGCGGACACGCGCTCGCGCCGCCCCGGCTTCACCGCCGCCGCAAGACCCGACGTCGCCGTGCCGCTTTATGAGAGGGTGATCGCCCTCTGCCGGGAGCGCGGCTTCCGCGTGGAGACCGGGCGCTTCGGCGCGGACATGGCGGTCGAGTCCGTCAACGACGGACCGGTCACGATTTTGCTGGACACGGCGGAAAAATAACGAAAAACTTTTCAACAAGGGAGGAACCACACGATGCTGATCAAATGCCTGACCCTCGGCTCCTATGAGACCAACTGCTATATCGTCACGGACGAATCCACGCTCGACTGCGCCGTCATCGACCCCGGCGCGGACGCGAGCGCCATTCTCGATTATCTGGAGAGCAACCATCTGAATTGCCGCTTCATCCTGCTCACCCACGGCCACTTTGACCACACGGGCGCGGTGGAGGGCGTGCAGGCGGAGACCGGCGCGGCGCTCTGCATGCAGCAGAAAGACGACGGCGTCACCATCGGCGGGGAGTATTACCGCTTCCGCGCGCCGGAGGGCACGCAGTTTTACGCCGAGGGCGACGTCGTGAGTCTCGGCGCGCTGCGCTTCACCGTCATCGAAACGCCGGGCCACACCCCCGGCTCCGTCACGCTGCTCTGCGAGGACACGAAAACCGGCGACAAGGCGCTGTTCACCGGCGACACGCTCTTCCGCGACAGCTGCGGCCGCACGGATTTCCCCGGCTCCAGCACGGACGATATGCTCCGCTCCTTAAAGCGCCTCGCCTCCCTCCCCGGCGACTACGAGGTCTATCCCGGCCACATGGACGCCACCACCCTCGACCGCGAGCGGCGGTGTAATCACTACATCGCCTACGCGCTGGGGCAGAGCTGAAAAATTGGGAAAAAGCCCGCATGGAAAGCGGGCTTTTTTAACATTTTGTTCACCCATCATGAGCAAATAATATTATAATTGTAGCATAAAATAAATCTGCAATTCGGGAAGTGATCGTTTATGTCGAAAAAAGCGCTCGTAATCGAGGACGACGGCAACATTGCGGAGCTGCTGCGGCTTTATCTGGAGAAGGACGGGTTTGAGGTCTGCCGCGCGGCGGACGGGGGCGACGGCGTCGCCCAATTCCGGGTGTTTCAGCCGGACATCGTGCTGCTGGACATTATGCTCCCCGTCATGGACGGCTGGGGCGTGCTGCGCGAGATCCGCAAGGTAAGCCGCGTGCCGGTCATCATGCTGACCGCCAAGAGCGAGACGCCGGACAAGGTCAGCGGGCTGGAGCTCGGCGCGGACGACTATGTGACGAAGCCCTTCGAGGTCAAGGAGCTGCTCGCCCGCATCCACGCGGTCATGCGCCGCAGCGACGAGCCGGAGGAGACGAAGAAAAAGCGCCTCGAATTCGACAAGCTCATCATCGACCTCGACTCCTACGAGCTCATCGTGGACGGCAAGCGCGTCGACACGCCGCCGAAGGAGATGGAGCTGCTCTACCACCTCGCCGCCTCGCCGAACCGCGTTTTTACGCGCAACCAGCTTTTAGACGAGGTCTGGGGCTTCGATTATTTCGGCGACAGCCGCACCGTCGACGTCCATGTCAAACGCCTGCGCGAAAAGCTCGAG
>CALJDB010000078.1 GCA_938023775.1 uncultured Clostridia bacterium | reverse complement strand
CCGCCGAGGACCAGAACGCGGAGGTGAACAAGGACGCAAACGCCAACCTCTCCTATGACGAATCCACCGGCAAGGCGACCTACGCCTTCACCGTCACCTCTGACGACGCCTACGGCAAGACGTGGACGCTGACCACGCCGGACGGCAGTGACGTCATCCTCTACAATGTCGACGCTGTCCCGGAGGTCGAGACGGTTTCCGGCACTGTGAACGGCGGCAGCATTGACCTCGGATGGACCGGCAGCGGTCTTGCCGAGCTGGACCATATCAGCTTCTATCTCTGCGAGAGCCGCGATCCGGAGAGCACCGACCCCGGCTACCGCATCGGCGCGGTCGAGAGCGGGCTCGCTTCGGGCTCCAAGCCCCTCGCCGTCCCCGCGGACGTCCCCAGCGGCAAATACTATGTCCGCGCGGTCTACTCCAAGAACGACGAGGTCAACGGCGTGGTGTTCAGCACGGACCAGCTGACTTGGACGAACGCGAACACCCCCGGCACGGCGCGCTTCAGCGCCAAAGCCGCGGGCAATCTCCAGTATGAGCTCACCATTGATCCGGACGCCAACACCGACGGCTATCTCGTGACCGTCTATGACGCGGACGGAAACGCTACCGACTTCGAGAACGTCAGCTATGACGCAGCCGAGAGCGTCGACACCGTCATCCGCGTGGGCGGCAGCTATACCACGCGGGAAGGGGAGCCCTTCGGTCTCACCGGCGGCAAGTCTTACATCATCGGCGTCATGCCGTATAATACCGTCGGCGAATCGGCCGTCTACGGCAAGGAAGTCCGGACCACGGCGGCGATCGAGCTGCCCGCTATGGTAACTCCCACCGTGAGCTTCTCCGCCGCGCCCAAGACCCGCACGGAGACCATCTACGGCAAGGAAAATGCCGATGGCACCAGACCCGTGGTGGGGACCACCGTAAAGCCCGTCTACACTGCGAGCAGCTTTACCCTCACCGCAACCGTTTCCGAGTCCATCAGCGGCTCTTGGAAGCTGGACGACGAGACCGGCGTTCCGTTCAACGGCACCTCCATCACCATCCCGCTCACCGATCTCATTGAAGGCGAGCACACCCTCACGATCGAAGGCGCGGCGGCGGCGGACGGCGACAGCTTCTTCGCGACTTACACCTTCATTGTCGACACCCTGCCGCCCCAGCTGCTCCTCTCCGCACCGGTGAACGGCAGCTTCTTCGACAAGGACGGCACGCTCACCGTCACAGGCGTCACGGATGCCGACGCGCGCTTCACCATCACGGGAACCGACTGCACCGGCAAGACGGTCGAGGATATGAACGGGACCTTCGATAAGACCAGCGGTGCGTTCTCCTTCACGGTGCAGATCAAAGATCATAACAGCGCTTCCCAGCACGTTCTTGCGATCTCCGTCGCCGACGACGTCGGCAACGCCTCCGTGCCGCAGACCGTTGAGGTCAGCCACGGCGGACTCGCCGATCTCGCCGCGCTGGAGGTCATGGTGAACGGCAGAGGCTACAGCACCGGCAACATCCCCGTCCCCGCGGCGGGACTTGACAAGGCGGCGCTGACGCTGGTGGGCGTTACCTTCGACAATGTGCGCTTTACCCTCACCGGCAGCAACATCAGCTGGGACATCACCACAGTGGAGGGCAGCGCCTCCGTCGACGACGGCAGGCTGACCGCCGCGGCGGGCAGTCAGGGCATCATCACGGGACGCCTCGCCGTTGCAAACGGCGCTTACCGCACCGCGACGCTCTGCTTCGGCGCGCCGGCAGAGCACACCGTGGCGGTCTCCACCACCATCGGCGGCACCGTCACCGGCGGCGGACAGTATAACCCCGGCGACACCGTTACGCTCACGGCGACGCCCGACAGTGGCTACCGCTTCGACGGCTGGTCCTTTGTCGGCGTCACGGGGCTCGACACGAGCGCCGCAACGGTAAGCTTTCCCATGCCGGATACCGGCAATGTCACCGCTCTCGCCTCCTTCGCGCCCGTCGGCGAAAGCGCGGCGCGCGGTGGGCTCTACGCCGCGGCTGGCAGCGTTGTCCGCACAAAGACCGACGGCCTGCCGTACTACATCGAGAGCGACGGCAGCGAGGTCTTCGTCCCGGTGACGGCGCCGATCAGCGGCGAGACCGTGTTTCTCGCCCCGCGCAGCACGGAGTATTTCTTCAAGCCCAATCCCGTCTCCTTCACGGATATCGCCGGACACTGGGCGGAGAGCGACATTCTCTTCGCCGCCGAGCGCGAGATCTTCCGCGGCGTGGGCGGCGGGCGCTTCGACCCGAACGGCACGATGACGCGCGCGATGTTCGTCACGGTGCTCTGGCGCATCGCCGGTTCCCCGGCGGCGGGCAGCGCGGCGTTTGACGATGTTGCCGCAAACGCTTGGTACGCCGACGCGGTCGCGTGGGGCGCGTCGAACGACATCATCAAGGGCTACGGAAACGGGCGCTTCGGTCCGAACGACCTTGTGACACGCGAGCAGATGTGCGCGCTCATCGTCCGCTATCTCAGCTACGCGGGCTTCAACCTCCCGGCGCAGGCGGACGCCGCCGAATTTGCCGACGCCGCCGCGATCTCCGCTTGGGCTGCCGAGGCGGTCGGCTTCTGCCAGACGCGCGGGCTCGTGAATGGACGGGAGAACGCGGTCTTTGCCCCCGCCGACAGCGCGACGCGCGCGGAAAACTGCGCCGTGTTCCACCGGCTCATCGTCGCGATCCTGACCGCGGCGAAGTAAACACAAAAATTCGCCAAGGGCGGCTTTGACCCCGCCCTTGGCGGCGGCTTATTTCTCTTATGAAACGAAAACAAATCCTTATTCTTGCGCTGCTCCTCGCGCTCCTGCTCGCCCTCGCCGCGCCCGCTGCGGCGGAGCAGGGCGGGGCGGGGGAGGTGCGCATCGCCTTTCTGGACAGCGGCATTTCGCTGAAGCATCTCGACCCGGCGCAGGTGGAGGAGGGGGAGAATTTCGTCTTCCCGGAGCGCGGCACCGACGACCGCGTGGGTCACGGCACCGCGACGGCGGGCATCGTCCTCGGCTCTGCGGAGCTGGGGCTCGCCGGCGTCTGCCCGAAGGCGGTCGCCGTGCCGCTCGTCTGCTACGATACTTATCCGAGCGGCGTCAGCGTCCCCGGCTCGCCGGAAACGCTCGCCGCTGCGGTATATGCCGCGGTCGACCGCTACGGCTGCCGCGTCATCAACATCAGCATGGGCACGACGGAGGACTCCGACGAGCTCCGTGCCGCGGTCGAATATGCCGAGGCGATGGGCGCCGTCGTCGTCTCCGCCGTCGGCAACGACAACCGCACCGAGCCGGAGAGCGTCTTTTACCCCGCCGCTTACGCGACGGTCATCGGCGTCGGTGCGGCGGACGGGGCACGCGCGGCGGACTTTTCCCAGCGCCATGGCGTGGACGTCGTCGCGCCCGGCGTCTCGCTCGAAACGGTCACGAACCGCAACGCCGCCGAGACGCAGCGCCGCAGCGGGACATCCTTCGCCTGCGCCTATGTGAGCGGGCTCTGCGCCGCGCTGCTGCTCCGCGCCCCGGAAATGACCGCCGCCGGGGTGCGCGAAGCGCTCTTTGCATCCGCTGCGGACCTCGGCGCGCCCGGCTTCGACGCCGACACAGGCTGGGGACTCGTAACGCTTGAGGACGCCGCGGAGCCGGACCCCCTCGCCGACACCCTCGCCTGCGCCGCAGCGCTGGCAAAATTTTTTGGCGCGGTCCTGCTTGCGCCGATGATTTAAGAAACAAATAGAGAGCACCCCGGCGAAAGCCGGGGTGCTCTCTATTTCAGATTTCAAACCGGAACTCCACGCCTGTTTTTGTGTTGCGGACGGCGCATTTTCCGCCGTGGAGCTCTATGATGTTTTTCGCGATGGCGAGTCCGAGCCCCGTGCCGCCGCCGGAGCGGGATTCGTCGGCGCGGTAGAAGGTGTCCCAGACCCGGCGCAGCGCCTCGTCGGAGAGCGGCGGGCTGTCGTTTTCGATGCAGAACACCGCGCCGCCGTGCGTATCCTCGATCGTGACGGAGATATGCCCGCCCTCCGGGGTGTATTTGATGGCGTTCGTGGCGAAGTTTTCGACGACCTGCGCGATGCGGCTCTCGTCGGCTGTGACCGTGAAGTCCTCCGGGAACGTGAACTCGATCCGGAGATCCTTCGCCTCCGCCGCCTTCTCCAGCTTTTCAAAGATCGCGCGGGTCAGCGCAACAAGCGAAAAGTCATCGCGCGCGAGCTTCACCTTTCCGGCTTCGAGCCGGGAGAGGTCCAGCATTTCGAGCACCATCGAGTCCGTGCGCTCGGCTTCGGAGAGGATGACGTCGACATAGTGCTCGCGTTTGTCCTCCGCGATGTGCTCCTTGAGCCCCTCCGCATAGCTGTGGATGACCGCGAGCGGCGTTTTCAGCTCGTGGGCGATGTTGGAGGTCATCTGCCGCCGGTTTTCCTCGGCGGTCTTGGCGTAAGAGAGCGCGGCGTTCAGGCGCGTTATTTCATTGTCCTTCCAGCGCCGCCGGTCCTGCTCGTCGGAAAACCCGGCGCTGAGCGCCTCCGCCTCCCGCCACATTTCCGGCGCGTTCCAAGGCCGGTACGGGTTTTTCCAGCCGTCCGCCATCGCGTCCGCGATATCGGCGACGGGCTGCACAAGGTGTTTTTTGACCGCGCTGCGCAGCACATAGAGCAGCACCAGCGCGAGCAGCCCCGTCACGATATAGATGTCCCGCAGCGCGGCGAGAGCACAGGCGAGCGGGTTGCTTCGCACCGCCGTGACAAGGATCAGCTCCGGCTCCGCCGCTCCTTCGCCGCGGACATGATAGCCGTAATAGTCGGCATAGGTCTGACCGCTGAAAACCAGCAGGTCTGTCAGGGTATAGCTGCCCAGCTGACGAAGATCAGACTCCGGATATACACTGCCGCGAGAAGGGATGTCCAGCGCACGCGTCAGCGCGGTGAGGCTCTCGTATTTTTCTCCGCTGTATGTCAGCGGCTCGCTCTCGTAATCCCACATTTTCGGATTCGTGATATACACGGTCACAAGCTTGCGTCCCGCATATTCCGCGCTGCGGTCAAACTGGAGCTGCCAGTCCAGCAG
>CALJDB010000077.1 GCA_938023775.1 uncultured Clostridia bacterium | reverse complement strand
GAAGCAGATTCGCCTCCAGCACCTGCCGCTTCAGCGCTTCCAGCATTTTTTCAGTTCTCCTTTTCGATGAGCCGCTGCATGTCGTCCCAGAGCCCGTCAAGGCAGGCGATGGTTTTCTGATACAGGGCGTATTTCCGGTCATAGATTTCCCGCAGCTCCGACCGCGGGGCGACGGCGGGGGCGACGCGGCACATGTTCCGCGCGGCTTCCTCCACGGAGCCATAGTCTCCGAGCGCGGCGGCGACGGCGATGGCGCAGCCGAGCGCACCGGTCTCGTTCACCTCCACGGTCTCGACCGGGAGGGAGAGCACGTCGGCGAACATCCGCGTCCAGACCGCGCTGCGCGCCGCGCCGCCGGCAAGGCGCACGCTCTCCGGCGGCGATTCCCGGCTGCGGAGCAGCTTTTCCACATGGGCGCGGTGGCAGAAGGCAATACCCTCATACACGCTGCGCAGCAGGTGCCGCCGCGTGTGGTTCGCGCTGATGCCGACGAAGCTGCCGCGCGCGTTCGGGTGGACGTTGCTCGCTAAAATAAACGGCAGGAACACCGGCACGAACTCCTCCGGCGGGACGGACTCGACCCAGCCGTTCAGCTCGTCGAAGACCGCGCCGCCCGCTGCATCGCAGAGCTCCGGCAGGAGCTGGCGCAGGAACCATTCGTTGTTGCCCGCGCTCGTGGGGCTCGATTCCTCGATCAGGTAATACTCCGGGAGGCAGAACAGGCTGTTCATCCGCACGGAGCCGTCCGTCACCGGCTTGCGGCGGAGATATTCGTTGATGGACCACGTTCCCGCGATCATGCACAGCCGCCGCTCGTCCGTCACGCCCGTGGCGAGGGCACAGGCGTCGATATCAAACATGCCGCCGATGACGGGCGTTCCCGCGGCGAGACCGCACTGCGCCGCCGCCTCCGGCGTCACCGTGCCGCAGATTTCCGCCGCGCGGCAGAGGGGCGGCAGCGCGTCCCGCAGGTCCGAAAGCCCGAAGAGCTCCAGCAGCGCGCCGTCATAATCGCGCGTATGCAGATTCAGCAGCCCGTCGCCGCTCGCGTCGGTCAGCTCCGCGCCGGCTTCGCCGGTCAGACGGAAGCGGATATAGTCCTTGCAGGCGAACACCCAGCGCACGCGCGGGAGCGTCTCCGGCTCGTGGGCGCGCAGCCACGCGAGCAGCGCCGGGGGCTGGCACGCCATAAGATGCTGGCAGGAGCGGGCGAACGCCGCGCGCTCCGTGCCGTCGCTGACCCAGCGCCGGACTTCGGCATAAGCGCGCGTGTCCGTCGAGCCGATGCCGCGCCGCGCGGGGCTGCCGTCGCGCCCCCAGAGATAAAGCCCCTTGCCATGGCCGCAGACGCCGACGCCGGCGATCTCCTCCGGTTTCGCACCGGATTTTTCCAGCACGGCGCGGATGACGGCGCAGTTTGCGTCCCACATCTCGTCCATATCGCGCTCGGCGAAGCCGGGCTGGGGCGTGATGACCGCCGTGGAGCGGCTTGCGGTGCAGATCTCGTTGCCCGCGGGGTCGAAGAGCGCCGCCTTCGTCGTCGTGCCGCCGTTGTCGAGTCCGAGATAATAGCGCTTCATCGAACGCCCTCCGCAAAGCGCGCCTCGATCCAGCGCTTCGCCGCGCCGACGGCGGCGGTGTCGTCCTCCGCGGCGTCATGCCACATTTCGATCATATAAGGTCCCGTGTAGCCGAGCTGCTCGAGCTGGGCGAAGCGGCGCGGAAAGTCCACGCAGCCGCTGCCGAAGGGGACGCACTTGAATTTTCCGGGGAAATCGTCCCGCACCGCGAGCGTGTCCTTCAGATGGACGGCGACGATGCTGCCCACGCCGTGGGCAAGCTCATAGTCGACGTCGTTTTCGGGCCACGCGCTGAGGTTGCCGAGGTCGGGGTAAACGCGGAACCACGGCGAGCGGAGCATGCCCTCGTAAGCCATATTCTTGGAGATGGAGTTCAAAAACGGCGTGTCCATGACCTCCATCGCGAGCATGACCTGCCGCCGCTCCGCCTCCTTGACCGCCCACGCGAGCCCCTCGCGGAACCGCCGCACGCTCTCCGGCGTGGAGGGCTCGTAGTAAACGTCGTAGCCGGCGAGCTGGATGACGCGGATTCCCATCGCGAAGGCGAAATCGAGCGCGCGGAGCATAATGTCCCGCGCTTTGTTGCGGACAGCCTCGTCCGCGCTGCCGAAGGGGAAGCGCCGGTGGGCGCTTAAGCACATGGAGCGGAAGCCGATCTCCGAATCCGCGCACAGCCGCCGCAGCTGCTCCACCCACTCCACGGGCCAGTAGAGCCGCTGGAGCCGCTCGTCCGTCTCGTCGATGCTGAGCTCCACAAAATCAAAGCCGAGATAAAAGAAACGCAGCGGTTCGATCTCCGCCGAGATGATGTTGTGCATCTGTCCCTTGCGCACAAGGAGCAGGTCACCCTTCTGCATGGTGT
>CALJDB010000076.1 GCA_938023775.1 uncultured Clostridia bacterium | reverse complement strand
TCCTGCAGGTTCTTCTTCCACTCTGGAAGTGCGTTGCTCTCGGCATTCTCCGTCAGCGAGGACGGAAGAACGCAGGACGAGCTTCTGGATTTCGTCACGCAGTTCCAGAAGGCTACGGAGGAACGTTTCCGTGAAGTGCCGAAGGAGAGTGTGAAGGAGAGCGCAAAGGAGAGCGCCGAGGACAACGCCGCGGCGATCCGGGGCGATCTGGACCGGCTCGCGGAGCTGACGCGGCAGAGCGAGGAGGCGCAGGGCATTCAGCGCCAGACGCCGGAGGAGATCGCCGAGAGCAAGGTCAACGCCCGCGTCGGCGAGGAAAAGCCGGGCTTTATGGACCGGCTGCGCCATCCGGGGCAGACCATCCGGGATGCGGGCGAGAGCCTGCGTCAGGCGGGCGAGAACGTCCGCGACACGGGGCGGTATTTCTACCGCAAGCTCGTGGACAGCGGCGAGGCGGTCAGCCGCGTCGGGAAGCAGAGCGGGGACCACATGAGCATCGAGAATATGGGGCTTGTGGAAAATGCGCGCGACGCGCTCGCGAAGCGGATATCCAGATTGCAAAACCGCTGTTCCGAAAAAAGCGCCATCCGGGGCAGTCCCCCTACACAAAACCACCCCCGGCGGCTCACGGAACGGAAGCTGCCGGGGGTCTGCTTTTTTTCACGGCTCAAATTTCAGGTGCCGGCGGAACTCGATCGGGTCATACCAAAAGCAGCCGATGCAGCCGTCGGTGTCGCCGACGTGCGCCTCGCCGCCGGCGTACCAGCCTACGGGATAACCGAGGCGGTGCGCGTCGAAGCGCTTTCCCGTTTTCCGGCACTCCTTGCAGAACTGGCGCTTCGCGTCGTTTGCCGCCTTGCTGAGCGGCTGAAAATCCTCCAGCCGCTGGGTCGCAGGCGTCATGACGCGCACGTCGTTCTTCCAGCCGTTTTTGTGGTCGATCTCCGGCTTTGAGGTGCCGAGAACGACGCAGCGCCTGCCGCGCAGCGCCTCGCGGATGTCGGCGCGGATGCTCTGGATGCCGACGGCGCCGCCGCTCTCGCGATAACCGGCGAGGCGGATGCGGTCAATGCGGCTGCCGGGTGTGAGGGAGCAGTCCTTTTCGACGACATAGCATTTCGCGAGCTTCGAGTTCCCGCGGAAGAACGAGCCGCCGTTTTCAAATTGCAGCGAGGCGTATTCTCCCGAAAACTCGCTGCGGTCCACCCAGCGGCTGACACCGCGCGCGTCCGGCTGCGCGAGCTCCAGAAAGAGCGCGCCCTTGGTGCCGGGGGCGAAAACCGTTGCCTCCCGCGGGGGCGGATAGCCCTGAAGCGGGACGTCGTTTTTCTCCAGACAGTGGAGATACTCGACCGTCCGGTCGCTCTTGTGGCTGCGGTTTTCGTCCGTGTCCGCCTTGAAGCGGCGGTAATCGCGGGTGAACACGTCGTAGCGGCCGTAGCGTTCCATAACGCGGCGGATCGTTTCGAGCGGCATGAGCCCCTCGTTATTGTAGCTGAGGAAAATATAGCGGAACTGCGCGTGCTTCACGAGCGCATCGAAGGCGATCTCCACGGTGCGTGCGGAGCAGAAGTCGCTGCGCTGGCCGGTATAGTCGCGCAGCCCGGTCTTGCCGTGGAGCTCCGGCGCGTCGTAGCGCGCGATGGTCTCTAAAACATGGTAATTTGCGGCGTACTGCCGCTCGTTGTAGGGCGGGTCGAGGTAGAGAATGTCGCCGGAGACGCGGGTGATGAGGTCGGAGATGTTCTCGTTATGCGCCTCGCCGCGCTCGCCGGAGACGACGGGGAGCAGCTCAAGCTCCATCGTGCGCGCCGCCGCGCCCTTGATGTGCTTGAGAAACGCGCCGTAGACCGAGGCGGTGTTCGCGTATTTGTCGATGGACTGGATGAGGCTTGCGAGCAGATAAAAATAGCGGTCGTCGTCGATCTCACCGCTGCGGTGCAGGCGTTCGAGCTCCATCCGGATGGCGTCGCATTTTTTGCCGTTCTCGTCGGTGTAATAGTTTCTGCCGCTGCCGGAGCCGGCGCAGTAGCTGCGGTAGACAAAGCCTTCCGCGCCGGGCAGCGCGTTCAGCCGCGCGGGGAGGTCGCCGAGGTCGAGCGGCGGCACGTTTTCGATGAGGTGGCGGCAGAGAACGTAGCTGTAATACTGGATGTCGTTCGCGATGACGCGGCAGCCGCGCTCCTTGAAGGTCCTGCCGACAACGCCGGTGCCGGCAAACAGGTCGGCAAAGACCCGCCCCGTCACGTCGCCGGCGACGGCGCCGATCGTCTCCGTCAGAAAGTCCAGCAGGGAGTATTTAGAGCCGATATAGTTCACAGCTGCCACCTCACGAGTTTTTGGTCGAATAAGTCATTATAACACAGCCCGCGCGCGATTGCCAGATAAGATCGCCCGTTTTCGGCAGAAAAATTCCTTCTTGCGGTAGTGACAGGTTGCATG
>CALJDB010000075.1 GCA_938023775.1 uncultured Clostridia bacterium | reverse complement strand
GTCCTGCGCGCCGCGTCCGTCAGAAGGACCGCACCGTTTTCGCGGAACTCGAAGTCCCCTGCCTTCAGAACGCGGTTATTTACCAGCGTGAGCACAAAGCGATCGGCAAGACAGGGGCGCAGCTCCTCCATCAGATCCAGCGCAAGGGACTCTCGTCCCGGGCGGTCGCAGTGGAGATAGCCGACGTAAGCGACCAGACCGACGCTCTCCAGCGCAGAGGCGCAGTCATGCGCCAGCAGGCTATACGCAAACGACAGCAGCGCATTGAAGGCGTCGAGCGGCGGGCGGCGGCTTCGTCCGCGGAAGAAAAACGTCTCCTTCCCTTGCAGGATCATGTCGTCCAGCACGCCGAAATACGCGGCTGCGCCGACACCCTCCAGTCCGCGCAGGCTGTCCAGCGAGGTCTCCGCGCCGATGAGCGGCAGCAGATCCTGAAGCTGGGCGGAGACGGCAGCGAAGCGCTCGGCATCCACACGCAGGGCGTGGTCGCGGCGCGTGCGCTCGATGCTCCAGCGGGAGTTATAGACCTTGCCGAAGATCATGTTCCGCGCGATGCGGCAGCTCTGCGTCGGGGCGTCCGCCGTGCGGTACTGCATCCGCCGGAGCAGAACATTCCCCTGCGCCGCGCCGGAGACGCGCGCTAAGAAGCGTCCGTGGGGCGTGCAGAACGCAAGCGCGACATTGTGTGCGGCACATGCGCCCATCAGCGCGGGCGAAGCGCCGGAATAGGAGAAGGACACGATGCCCTGCAATGTATGAAGCGGGTAGCGCGCGACCGGTGCACCGCCGCGGTTTGCCACGACGTTTTCGCCGTCCAGCGAGAGGTAAACGTCCTCCGAGGTGACAAAAAGCGTGTTCAGCAGCTGTCTCATGTCCCGCCCTCCATCGCGCCGCGCAGATAGTCAGCGACGGACCTGCCCGGCACCAGCTTCGGGAGGCAGAGCTCCCGGAGCGAGCAGGCATTGCAGCCCTTCGTCGGTCTGACGCGCGGGGTCTCGCCGCGGGCGAAAAGCGCGTGCATCTCCGCCGTGAGCGTTTCCACCTCGCTCCGCAGCTCCGGCGTGAACTCCACCGGCGTGCGCCGCCGCGGCTCGCCGTAATAGAGCGCGCCGGACCCGACCGTGCAGCAGAGCATCTCCTCCAGACACATCGCCTGCGCGCAGAGCTGGAGCGCGTCGGCGTTATGCTCCTTTGGCTTTCCGCGCTTATACTCGACCGGAAAGGGCTGCCAGAGCCCCTCCCTGCCGTGCAGCGGCGTCCCGGTCTCTCCGCGGCGGAACTCGACCACGTCGCAGGCGCCGGAGATGCCGAGCGTTCGGGAGAAGACGCGCAGATCGCGCAGCGTGAGCAGATCCCCGCGGCTTTCGCCGAGGGAGGCGTCGTGCGCGCGGGCATGCATCGCCTCCCCGTCCGCGGTGCGGAAATTTTCCGCCCATTGGTTCTCGATATGGATCAGCGCCCACTGCCGGCGGCAGAACTTGAAGTGCTGGAGCCCGGAGAGCTGGAGAAAGTCCTCCTCGGACCAGATCACCCCATCCGTCTGAGCGTCACGCCCTCCGGGAGCGCCGCTTCGTCGACCGTAATCACATAGTCGCCGTAGCAGCGCGGCACGGTCACGTCCGGCTTGCGCGCCGCCGTGACAAGCTCGAAGAGCTTATGCGCCGGGGCGCAGCCGAGTTCGGAGTCGTGGCGGAAGATGAGGAGCTCGCGCACCGCCATCTTGCCGCGGGCGGCGGAGCGGTCGTTTTCGAACATGTTCAAAATTGCCGTCCACAAAAGCTCAAGGTCCTCCTCCGAGAAGCCGGTGGTCTTGCGGGCGAGGTTCGCGGAGACATAGCCCTCCGCACGGTAGAGCCCGTAGGGCACGATGTATTTGCGCCCCATCTCGGTGCCCTTCTTTTCCGCGTCCGCTTCCGTCGTGATGGCGACGCGGGTGATCGTCACCTCCTGCGGCAGGATCGGGTCCACGCTGCGCGCGAAGCCGAGCTGGACCGGACCGCGCACCTGACCGCAGTTGAGCGCGCCCTTCACGAAGGTGGTCATTACGGCGCCGAAAGAACGGATATCGAAGAAATTTCGGCACATGAAGTCCCGGATTTTTTCATCGAGGTCCGGGTCCTTCTTTTTGGCTTCCTTGAGTTTGTCCGGCACGACGCCGAGATAATCGCACGCCTCCCGGTCGCTCGTGTTCAGCGGCACATTATCCTTGATATAGATCCGGTAGCCGCTCTCGCCCTCCTTCGCGGTCTCGACAAAATTGCGGATCTTGCGCTTGAGACACACGTCTGTCACGAGACCGTAGCCCGTTTCCGGGTCGATGCGCGGCATGTTGCCGGCGTCGGGGTCTCCGTTGGGGTTTCCGTTC
>CALJDB010000074.1 GCA_938023775.1 uncultured Clostridia bacterium | reverse complement strand
AAAAAGCAAGAGCGTAAATTGCATAAAAAAGAGCAGCCCGCGGGCCGCTCTTTTCGCGGTAGTTCGGGAGGCGTCAGCCAAACGCGGTGCGGGCAAAAAATCCAAAGGTTCCCTTTTTCCCTGTTGATTTTTAAAAGGAACTGTGTTATACATTTTATTGTATTTAAAAGAATTTATATTGTATCGCAGAAAAAACGGAGGCAGGAGGCGGCGTATGGAGACGATCACATCCCGGAAAAATCCGATCATTGCGCGCCTTCGGGCGCTGGGTGCGGACCGGGCGGCGCGGCGGGACGCGGGGGAGTTTCTCTGCGACGGACCGAAAATGCTGCGCGAGGCGCTGCTCTGGGGCGCGGAGATCACCGCCGCGCTCTGGGCGGACGAGCCGGAGCCGGGCGTAGACTGTCCGGCGCAGTACCGCGTGCCGCGCGAGCTGCTGGACTATGTTTCTCCGCTCAAAAGCGCCGCGGGCGTGGTCTTCTCCGTGCGCTGCCGCCACTGGGAGCCCGCCCCGCCGGGGCGGACGCTTGTGCTGGAGACGATCCAGGACCCCGGCAACCTCGGCACGATCCTGCGCACGGCAAACGCCCTCAGCGTGGACACCGTCATTCTGACCGGGGACTGCGCGGACGTCTGGAACCCCAAGACCGTGCGCGCCACGATGGGTGCGGTGTTCCGCCAGCGCTTTTATGAGATGGAGCGCGGCGAGATGCGGGATTACCTCGCGCGCCACGGGCTGAAGCTATACGGCGCGGCGCTCTCCGACCGGGCGGGCGACCTGCGCACGATCGATCTCAGTACCGCCGCCGTCGCCATCGGGAGCGAGGGGCAGGGACTTTCCAAGGAGCTGCTCGCCCTCTGCGACGGGGAGCTCATCATCCCGATGAACGCCCAGTGCGAGTCGCTGAACGCCGCCGTCGCCGCCGCGATCGTGATGTGGGAGCTGACGCGCTGAGCGGAAAACGCCCTCGGAAGAAAGAGAAAGGGAAGGGGAGCGGGAAAACGTGGCAAGTCTGGAATACTGGATATGGTTTGCGTCGCTGCGCGGTCTGCGCGCAAAAACGCGCCGGGCGCTGCTGGACCGCTTCGAGTCCCCGCGGGACGTGTTCTTCGCCGACCGGCGCGAGCTGGCGCGACTGGAGCTGAGCCCGGCGGAGCTGGAGGCGCTGGAGCAGCGCGATCTCCACGCGGCGGACGGCATTCTGGCGCGCTGCGAGGAGCTGGACGTCCGCGTGCTGACGATGCAGGACGCGGCGTATCCCCAGCGCCTGCGCGCCATTCCGGAGCCGCCCGCCGTGCTCTATGTCTTCGGGCGTCTCCCGGATGTGGACGGCGAGCCGGTCGTCGCGCTCGTCGGAACGCGCCATAGCTCGCCTTACGGCGACAAGATGGCGCGCTCCATCGCCTATGAGCTGGCGTCGAAGGGCGCCGTCGTTGCGACAGGGCTCGCCGGCGGAATCGACTCCCGCGCCGCGGAGGGCGCGCTGATGGCAGGCGGCCGCGTAATCGGCGTGCTCGGCGTCGCAATCAACGACGTCTATCCCCGCTGGAACGGCAGACTCTATGACGATGTCCGCGCCTCCGGCGCGCTCGTCAGCGAATACCCGCCGGACGCGAAGGGCACCGGCGCTTGGTTCCCGATGCGCAACCGCATCCTCGCCGGGCTCTCCCTCGGCGTCGCGGTCTGCGAAGCGCCGGAGCGCTCCGGCGCACTCATCACCGCCCACCGCGCGCTCGACTACGGGCGCGACGTGTTCGCCGTTCCCGGCAACGCGGACGCCGCCGGCTTCCGCGGCAGCAACAACCTCCTGCGCGAGGGCGCGATCATCGCCGAGTCCGGCGCGGACATTCTGCGCGAATACGCCGCGCGCTTTCCGGATAAGATCAGACTGGAAGCAGACGGCGCGATCCCGGAAGGCGCCGCGATTCCGGAGGAGACGCGCCGCGCCGAGCAGACGGAGCGCAAAAAGGAAAAGCCGGATCCGCCCGGCAAGGGCTTTTTGAAGCTCCGCGTTCCGACAAAGCGGAAAAAGCAGACGGAAGCGGCAGCGGCTGCGGCAAAGCCGCCCGCCATCGCCGACCAGCTCGCCGGACTGACGGAAAATCAGCTGAAGATCGTCGGCGTAATGGCGAAGCCGAATATGCACGTCGACGACATTATCGACCTCAGCGCGCTCCCGGCGTCCGCCGTGCTGAGCGAGCTGACGATCCTGCAGATCAAGGGCTTCGTCAGCCAGAGCCCCGGCAAACGGTTTACACTGAACATCACAAAGTGAGGAACAAGCAACATGGCAAAAGCAAAACGCGATCTCGTGATCGTTGAATCCCCGGCAAAGGCCAAGACCATCGAAAAATATCTGGGCGACAGCTATCGCGTCGTGGCGTCCATGGGCCATCTGCGCGACCTGCCGCGCAGCAAGCTCGGCGTGGACGTCGACAACGACTTTACGCCGGAGTATATCCCCGTCAAGGGACGCGAGGCGGTCATTTCCGAGCTGAAAAAGGATGCGAAAAGCGCCGGCACCGTCTATCTCGCAACCGACCCGGACCGCGA
>CALJDB010000073.1 GCA_938023775.1 uncultured Clostridia bacterium | reverse complement strand
TCCACGCCGTTGCAGACGAGGTCGTACTGGTCGGCGGTGATGGTCAGCGGGTCGATCTCGCCGCGCTCGGCCTTGAGCAGCACGTCGAGCCCGCCGGCGGGCATAGAGAACGGGTTGTGGCAGAACTCAAGCTCGCCGGACTCGTCGCCGATCTCATACATCGGGAAATCCGTGATCCAGCAGAACTCATAGCGCTCCTTGTCCATGTGTCCCTCGCAGGCGGGACCGAAGGTCTTGATGACGACGCCGACGGTCTTCGTCGCGCTCTCGCCGCCGGCGAGGACGACGAGCGTCTCCGGCGCGAGGGGCAGCAGCGCCTCCGCCTTTGCCTTGTCGACGAATTTGGCGACGCCGCCGGCGAGCTCGCCGGTCTCGCCGACCTTGAACCAGTAGCCCTTGCCGCCGGACTGGACCTCCACGTCGGCCAGCAGCTTCTCGATCTGCTTGCGCGTCAGCTTGCAGCCGGAGATGGCGACCGCCTTGACGGTCTGATCCGCGAGCGGGGCGAACTCGCTCCCGGCAAACAGCGGGGAGACGTTCACGGCGCGCAGGTCGATGCGCAGGTCGGGCTTGTCGCAGCCGTAGACCTCCATGCTCTCGCGGTAAGGGATGCGGCGGAACGGCGCGCTGGACGCGACGTTATAAGCGCCGTATTTCGCAAAGATCGGGGGCAGCACGTCCTCCAGCACGGCGAACACGTCCTCCTGCGAGGCGAACGCCATCTCCATGTCGAGCTGGTAAAACTCGCCGGGGCTGCGGTCGCCGCGGGCGTCCTCGTCGCGGAAGCAGGGGGCGATCTGGAAATAGCGGTCGAAGCCCGCGGTCATGAGCAGCTGCTTGAACTGCTGCGGCGCTTGGGGCAGGGCGTAGAACTTGCCGGGATGCTTGCGCGCCGGGACGAGATAGTCGCGCGCGCCCTCCGGGCTGGACACGGTCAGGATCGGGGTCGTGATCTCAAGGAAGCCGTGCTCCGTCATGGACTGGCGCAGCGCCGCGACGACGTTGCAGCGCAGCAGGATATTCTTTTTGACCGCCGGGTTGCGCAGATCGAGGTAGCGATACTTCAGGCGCGCGCTCTCGTCGGCTTCGCGGCTGCGGTTGATCTCGAAGGGCAGCTCGTTATAGCGGCAGCGGCTGAGCACCTCGACCTTGTCGATGACGACCTCAATGTCGCCGGTCGCGATCTTCGGGTTCTTCGCCTGACGCTCGCGGACGGTGCCCTCCGCGGCGATGGTGCTCTCCTTGTTGAGCGCCTTCAGCGCGGCAATGAGCGCCGGGTCCTCGGTCACGAGCTGGGTCGTGCCGTAAAAATCGCGGAGGACGACGAAGACGAGCTGACCGCCGACCTCGCGGACGTTTTCCATCCAGCCGGCGAGACGGACGTGCGCGCCGACATGCTCCATTCTCAGTTCGTTGCAGTTATGCGTGCGGGACTGCATCATGATAGTTTTCTCCTTTTTATTTTCAGAAAGTAAGTATAAGTTAAAGCAGTACGCTGCTCATTTTTCGCAGATGACGCGGACGCTGCTGCGCGCCGCGAGCGCGGCGGCGACGGCGGCTGCCGCCTCTTCGGGGGTATAAAGCGTCTGCTCGCCGGTGGTCATGTTCTTCAGCGCCGCCTTGCCCTGCGCGAGCTCGTCCTCGCCGATGAGCAGAACATAGGGGAAGCCGAGGCGGTCGGCGTAGCTCATCTTGGCTTTAAACTTTTTCTGTTCCGTATAAAGCTGGGTGCGGATGCCCGCGTTGCGCAGAACAGTGGCGCAGCGGACGGCAAAGCCGAGGTCCGCCGTCATCGGGATGACGAGCACGTCCGCCGGGGCGGTGATGATCTCGTCGGAGAGCAGACCCTGCTCCTGCAAAACATAGAAAAGCCGCGTGAGCCCGATGGAAATGCCGACGCCGGGGAGCGGCTTGTCGGTGTAATACTCCGCGAGGTTGTCGTAGCGCCCGCCGGAGCAGACGGAGCCGATCTCCGGGTGGTCGGTCAGCGTCGTCTCATAAACGCTGCCGGTGTAATAGTCGAGCCCGCGCGCGATGGTGAGGTCGATGGCGAAATTCGCCTCCGGCACACCGAACTCCGGCAGATAGGCGGTCACGGCGCGCAGCTCGTCGAGCCCGGCGTCGAAGACGTCGTTTCGCCCGCGGTAGCCCTCCAGCGCGGCGAGCACCTCCGCGTTCGTGCCGCGGATGGCGATGAAGCGCAGGATCTCCTCCGCCTGCTCCGGCGCAAGGCCGATCTCCTCGCCGGTGAGCAGCGCGGCGACCTTCTCCGCGCCGATCTTGTCGAGCTTGTCGACCGTGCGCATAATGTCGGCTGATTTTTCGCTGAGACCGAGCATCGCATAGAAGCCGTTCAGGATTTTGCGGTTATTGACGTGGATGACGAAGCGGGTGAGCCCCAGCGTCGTGAACGTGCGGTAGATGATGCTGGGGATCTCCGCCTCATTTAAGATGTCAAGCTTGCCGTCGCCGATGACGTCGATGTCCGCCTGATAAAACTCGCGGAAGCGACCGCGCTGGGCGCGCTCGCCGCGGTAGACCTTGCCGATCTGGAAGCGGCGGAAGGGAAAGGCGAGGTCGCCGTAGTGCAGCGCGACATATTTCGCGAGCGGCACGGTCAGGTCAAAGCGCAGCGCAAGGTCGCTGTCGCCCTTGGTAAAACGGTAAATCTGCTTTTCCGTCTCGCCGCCGCCCTTGGCGAGCAGGACCTCGCTCGCCTCGATAACGGGCGTGTCGAGCGCGGTGAAGCCGTAGAGCGCGTAGCTGCGGCGCAGCGCCTCCATAAACCGCTCCATCTTCGCCTGATCGGCGGGGAGCAGCTCCATAAAGCCGGACAGCGTCCGGGGGGTCATTTTTGCCATGTTGTTTCGTTTCTCCTTCTCTTTTCGGTCAAAAAATAAGGCGCGCTCCATCCCGTGAAGAAAAAATTCTACATGGGACGAGCGCGCAAAGATCGCTTTGGCTCCCGTGGTGCCACCCAATTTCGGCGCGGAAAGCGCCCTTTTGCACGCCTTTTCAAAGGACGCCGTGCAGCCGCGTCCTCCCGCTCCCGGAATGTCTTTCGCCGCCGCCGCTTGCCGGGAGACTTGCAGCCGATGGTCTCCCTCTCTGTCAGGCGCGCGCGGGGGTTACTTCTTTTCCGATCTCAGCGAAGTCAACCGAGACCCGGCTTCGACGCGCCGAAGGCGCTAGTCCTTTAGGGCGCTGGGCTCTCGGTTGAAAAGGATTCACTCCGCTCAGCGCACGCCCCTTCGGGG
>CALJDB010000072.1 GCA_938023775.1 uncultured Clostridia bacterium | reverse complement strand
AATGGAAATGCACGCAGGCGTTCTCAAAAATAAGCTTTACCTCTATATGACCGAGTTTTTCGCCGGCATGTCGCTTATGGCGGTGGAGCTCGGCGCGAGCCGGCTGCTCGCGCCCTATTTCAGCTCCAGCCAGATCGTCTGGACCATCATCATCGGCACGATCATGATCGCCATGGCGCTCGGCAACCTCTACGGCGGGCGCAGCGCGGACCGGGACCCGAATCCGGACAAGCTCTATCTGCGGCTGCTCGTCGCCGCGGTCTGGATCGCCGCGATCCCGTTCCTCGGCAAATATGTCATCCTCGGCATTTCGGGGCTGCTCGTCGTGACGGTCAGCAGCGGCTTTCTGATCTGGGCGGGCTTTCTCGCCTGCATCGTCATCTTCGTGTTCCCGCTTTTCCTGCTTGGCACGACGACGCCCTCGCTCGTGAAATACACGGTGGACAGCCTCGACGATTCCGGCCGTGTGGTCGGGCGGCTGAACGCCTTCAACACCATCGGCAGCATCATCGGCACCTTCGTGCCGACCTTCGTCTCCATCCCCGCGGTCGGCACGGCGGTGACGTTCCTCATTTTCTCCGGCGTGCTGCTCGTCCTCGCACTCATTTATTTCATCAGCACCCGCCGCAAGGCGCTGCGCTGCGTCATCGCCGCGGTGCTCTTCGCCGTGTTCAGCTTGTTTGCCACGGTGAACGGCTTCGCCTTTTGGGAGACGGGGCTCGTCTATGAGGGCGAGAGCGTTTATAACTATCTTCAGGTCCGCGACGAGGGCGAGGACATCGCGCTCTCGACGAACGTGCTGTTCGGCGTCCAGTCCGTGAAGCACAAGGGCGGCGGGCTCACGGGGCGCTACTATGACTACGCGCTCGCCGCGCCCGTGCTCGCCGGAGCCGCGGAGCGGGACGGTGCGCGCATCCTCATCCTCGGCATGGGCACCGGCACCTTCGCCGTGCAGTGCGCGGAGTATTTCCCCTCTGCCCGTCCCGAGGGCGTCGAGATCGACGAGAAGATCACGATGCTCGCCCGCGAATACTTCGACCTGCCGGAGTCCATCCCGGTCACGACCTATGACGGCAGGGCGTTTCTGAACGTCAGCCGCGAGCAGTATGACGTCATCATGGTGGACGCTTATCAGGACATCACGATCCCGTTCCAGATGAGCTCCGTGGAGTTTTTCGAGCTCGTCCGCAGCCATCTCGCGCCGGGCGGCGTGATGGTCGTGAATATGAATATGCGCACGGACGGACCGGACGGCATCAACGCCTATCTCGCGGACACGATCAGCGCCGTGTTCCCCTACGTGCAGACCGCGGACGTGCCCTACACGACGAACCGCGAGCTCTTCGCCGCGGAGACGGACGTGTTTGCCGCGTTTTCCGAAAAGACGGAGCGGGTGACTCAGGACGACCTTCGCGCCCTCCTCGGCCGCGTGCAGGACGCCCTGACGCCCTACACCTCCGGCGGTCGCCTCCTGACCGACGACCGCGCCCCGGTCGAAAAGCTCGGCATGTCCGCCATCGATGCGCTCATCATGGATGAGCTGTCGTACTATAAGGATATCCTCAAGGACCGAGGGATAAGCGGGCTGATCGAGGAAGTTTCGCCGTGAAAAGAGAATAAAAGACCACCGCCGGGAGCGCAGATGCGCTCCCGGCGGCGAGTCTGTCAAAGAACTCCTGCGAGCTGCGATTTTAAAGGCTCCCGAAGTGCAAGGGGAGCTGGCGCGGCGCAGCCGCGACTGAGG
>CALJDB010000071.1 GCA_938023775.1 uncultured Clostridia bacterium | reverse complement strand
GGTGCCGCTGACTGTGTAGCCGCAAGCGGAAACTACATTTGGTCAGCCGGAGGGAAAATGGGCGTTACCGTTGATTATAAGGGCTCACTTTCAGAAAGCAAGGTCGGATATGAGTTTGAATTCACGGGAAATCATAGCCTTTGACTATCGCCGCAAAGGAGGGCATAGCGCATGAACCGAAAGCGATGGACGGTGCTGGTGCTGGCACTTTTGATCTGGGCAGGGAGTCTGCTCGGCTGCCGGGCGATCGCGCGCAGCCGGGTGCGGGAGCAGTACCGCAGCTATGCACGGCAGGCGCTCAGCACCGAGGTGCTCTCCTGTCTCCATCTGACGGACGCCGCGATCGACGAGGCGCTTGCGTCCGGGGAGCCGGTCTCCTGCGCGGAGATCGCGCGGAATTTCGCCGTCGCCGCGGAGATGCAGCGCGTTCTGCGGAACACCTACCTCCAGGATGAGCCCGGCGGCATCTCCGTGTCCTACGGCGTGTGGCTATCCTGCCGCGCGCGGATCGAGGCGCTCGCCGGTGACGGTGCGGAGGAGCAGACCGCCTTTTTCCGCGCCCTCGGCGCGCTCTGCAAGGAGGAGAAGCTGAGCTTTGATCTCCCAGCCGGCGACGATTTCGAGCAGAAGCTCACCGCGCTGGAGGGCAAGCTCACCGCGCTGCTGGAGGAATACGACTGAAAAACCCGCAAAAGCAAAGCCGCGTCCCCGTTCCGGGGACGCGGCTGAGAGTGTCAAAAAACTCTGCGAGCTGCGATTTTAAAGGCTCCCCTGTGCAAGGGGAGCTGCCGCGCGAAGCGCGACTGAGGGGTTGTTACCAAGCCTGTGCAAATGCCAAGCTTGGATATCCCGGAAGCTTACAACCCTCCAGTCACGGCTGCGCCGTGACAGCCTCCCTTGCACAGGGAGGCCTTTAAGATCTCGGCGTTTCCGTGTTTTTTGACACGCTCACAGACGGCGGCTTACTTCTTCAAAAAGCTCACGACCCGTGCGCAGCGGGGGCAGAGGTCGTCTTCGTCCGCCTGCTCGGAGTGCTGCCAGCAGCGGGGGCACTTTGTGCCCGGCGCTTCACTCGCGGCGACGGCGACGCACGGAACGGCGGCGCCTGCGGCGGCGTCCTCCGGCGCGCGGTCCGCGACCGTCACCTTGGAGACGATCAGCAGCTGGGGCAGGTCGAAGCCCTCCAGCGCGGCGAGATAAGCCTTGCCCTCGTCGTTCACGGCGGCGAGCGTCACCTGCGCTTCGAGCGACTTGCCGATGGCCTTGGCGGCGCGCTTTGCCTCCAGAACGGCGTTGACGTCGCCGCGGAGGGCGATGAGCTTTTCCCAGCGCGCCATCTCGTCGGCGGAGAGGGGGTAGTCGGCGAAGGGCTGGTTCATGTCGTTGAACACAACGTTTCTGCCGTCGTCGCCCGCGCGGTGGGGCATTGCCTGCCAGATCTCGTCGCAGGTATAGGCGAGGATGGGCGCCATAATCTTCGTCATGGTGTCCAGAATGAGCCAGAGCGCGGTCTGGGCGCTGCGGCGGGCGAGTCCGTCGCGCTCGTCGCAGTAGAGGCGGTCCTTGATGATGTCGAGGTAGAAGTTGCTCATCTCGACCACGCAGAAATCGTTGACCGCGTGGGTGATGGCGGAGAAATCGTAGCCGTCATAGGCGGCGAAGCAGCGCTCGATGAGGGCGTTCAGGCGCGTGACCGCCCAGCGGTCCAGCGCGGTCATCTCGGCGGGCGCGACGAGCACGTCGGCGTTGAAGCCGTCGAGGTTGCCGAGGCAGTAGCGCGCGGTGTTGCGGAACTTCAGATAGTTCTGGCTCAGCTGCTTGAAGATGGCGTCGGAGCAGCGGACGTCCGCATGGTAGTCGGCGCTCGCCGCCCAGAGGCGCAGGAGGTCCGCGCCGTATTTGTTGATGATCTCGTTCGGGTCCATGCCGTTGCCGAGGCTCTTGTGCATGGCTCTGCCCTCGCCGTCCACGGTCCAGCCGTGGGTGATGCACTGGCGGAAGGGCGCGCCCTTGCCCAGCGCGCCGACGGCGGTCAGCAGGCTGGACTGGAACCAGCCGCGGTACTGGTCGAGGCCCTCCAGATAAACGTCCGCGGGCCAGAAGCCCTGGTCGCGCTGCATGGAGGCGAAGTGGGAGGATCCGGAGTCGAACCAGCCGTCGAGCGTGTCGGTCTCCTGCGTGAAGCCGTGGTCGCAGCCGCAGTGGGGGCACTTGAAGCCGGCGGGGAGGATCTCCTCCGCGGTCTTTTCAAACCATGCGTTGCTGCCCTCCTTTTCAAAGAGGTCCGCGACGGCGGCGATGGACTCGTCCGTGCAGATGGGCTTGCCGCAGTCCGGGCAGTAGAACACGGGGATGGGCAGACCCCACTTGCGCTGGCGGGAGATGCACCAGTCGCTGCGCTCGCGCACCATGCTCTTGATGCGGTCGATGCCCCACGCGGGGAACCACTCGACCTCGTCGCAGGCGGCGCAGGCGGCGTCCTTGAAGGCGTCGACGGAGCAGAACCACTGCGGCGTGGCGCGGAAGATGATGGGTCCCTTGCATCTCCAGCAATGGGGGTAAGAGTGGACGATGTCCTCCGACGCGAAGAGCGCGCCGGACTCCTTCATATCGGCAAGGATGACGGGGTTGCTCTCCTCGGTCTTCATCCCGGCATACTTGCCGGCATAGTCGGTGTGGCGGCCGCGGTCGTCAACCGGGACGACGAGGTCCATGCCATAGCGGCGGCAGGTCTGATAGTCATCCGCGCCGAAGCCGGGCGCGGTGTGGACGCAGCCGGTGCCGGAGTCCATCGTGACATAGTCCGCGAGGACAAGGCGGCTCGTCTTGGGCAGGAAGGGATGGTCGGCGAGCATGTTCTCGAAGAACGCGCCGGGGTGACGCTCCACAATCTCGTAGCCCGTGAAGCCGCCGATGCCCATAACCTTCTCGGTCAGCGCCTCCGCTAAAACATACATCTCATCGCTGCCCTCCGGCTTGACGATGACGTAAGTCTCCTCGGGATTGAGCGCAATGGCGAGGTTGCCGGGCAGGGTCCAGATCGTCGTCGTCCAGATGACGAAGAAGAGCTTGTCGCGGTCCAGCCCCGGCAGCTTGCCGAGGTCGTCGTGCATCTTGAATTTGACGTAAACGGTCGTGCAGGGGTCGTCCTGATACTCGATCTCCGCCTCGGCGAGCGCGGTCTCGTCCTTCGGGCACCAGTAGACGGGCTTGAGTCCCTTATAGATATAGCCCTTTTTATACATTTCGCCGAAGATCTTGACCTCCTCTGCCTCGAAGGAGGGGTTCATGGTCTTGTAGGGATGCTCCCAGTCGCCGAGGACGCCCATGCGCTTGAAGCCCTGCATCTGGAGCCCGATATACTTCTCCGCATAGTCGTGGCAGGCGGAGCGGAAGTCCGCCGTGCTCATCGC